>CAKSAI010000290.1 GCA_934434905.1 uncultured Lachnospiraceae bacterium
TTTTTGCCCTGCTGGAATATCTCTCTTGCCACAGACATCCCAATCTGCGCAATACCGCCACCGGAACAGAAGCCTTCAAAGGAGCCTGCTTTGCCATAGCCGACTGGCCCATATTCCGAAAGTCTCATATGCCCCACTTCCCCTGCCATATCGCAGCAGCCTGTATAGAGCATACCATTTAAGATAAGACCTGCACCAAGTCCGGTGCCGAAAGTACAGAAAATCATGTTTTTCGTACCTTTTCCAGCGCCAAACTTCCATTCCGCCAGAGCGCAGGCGTCTGCGTCATTCTGCAGAAACACCGGAACTTTAAACTCTTCTTCCAATCTGGCTACGATATGGATCTCATCCCACCCCGGCAGATTCGGCGGAGACAGGATAACCCCTGTCTCTGAATCCAACGGTCCGCCACAGCTAATACCTATGGCTGCGGGATTTTCCCCGGCAATCCGGAACAATTCCCGGACCGCCTGAAAAATATGATCGATTGTCTCCGCAACTGTCGTAGTCTCAAAATAGATTTTCTGTAGAACTTCTCCCTGCTCATTGCCAAGGGTAACGGCGCATTTTGTTCCGCCAATATCAATGCCTATACATTGCATGCCGTGTCTCCTTCCTGTTACATGCCATCATAAATATAACCGTCAAACAAGCCTTTCTTTATGATTTCTATCCTTCCTATTCTCCGAAAACAGCCTTGTAATCTGCCTGGAACTTCGCGATTCCGGCTTCTGTCAACGGATGCTTTGTCATGGTTTCAATCACACTGAATGGAACTGTCGCAATGTCAGCCCCTGCCAGAGCACAGTCTGTCACATGAATGGGATTACGGACAGATGCAGCAATGATCTCTGTTTCATAACCATAAATATCAAAAATATCTGCAATCGTACGGATCAAATCAATTCCCGGCATGTTGATGTCATCCAGTCTTCCGACAAACGGCGAAACATAGGCCGCTCCTGCTTCGGCTGCAAGAAGTGCCTGATTTGCCGAAAAAATCAACGTAACATTTGTTTTGATCCCTTCTGCTGACAAAACCTTTACGGCTTTTAACCCCTCTATTGTTATAGGAATCTTCACAACCATATTCGGATGGATCGCCGCTATTTCACGTCCTTCCTTTATCATGCCTTCCGCATCAACTGTGGTTGCTTTTACTTCACCACTAATCGGTCCATCCACAATGGAGGCGATCTCTTTGATCACCTCATTGAAATTTCTTCCTTCTTTTGCAATAAGCGACGGGTTTGTGGTAACGCCACAGATTACACCCATGTCATTTGCTTTTTTAATATCTTCTACGTTTGCAGTATCTATAAAGAATTTCATTGTTCAATTCTCCTCCTACTTCCACTCAATCAAGTTCACTTCTGTACCGTCTGTTTTGAAGGTTTTAATTTCATTGTGCAAAATCCCTGTGTTCAGTTTTTTATCAAAGATGCACATTGACACTTCTTCGCCAATACCGTCCGCCTCATAGAAACGAACCACAGAGCCATCGCCGTCCTCTGCTTGTTTGACAGCAGTCACCACTACGTGTTTCCCATCACAATGGAAGCAGCTTCTCCTCTCTTCCAGAGAACCGGCATGGAAACTGTCTAAGACAGCACGCAAGCCAAAGTTCAGTTCCTCTGCTTTTTGCTCTGACTTTGCATTGCTTTCATACGGATACACCATATATGAGCATTCATGAATGCCCTGCTCCATATATTCACAGAACTCATCTCTCACACCCACATGATCGGCATAAATTGCCCCTCGCAAAATCGTAAGACGAACTTCCTCCTCTGCCGTATCGTAGCCGTACTTTCCGTCATTTGCTACCACATAGCTTCCAGATGCAAGCCAGGAACCACATGGTTCCTCTCCAAGTCCGTTTTCTCTTGTAATCGTTCCAAACGGAATCTTGGCAATGGTCTGTTTTGCTCCTGCTGGGAACGCAAACTTCAGCGTCTTATGCTTTTCATGGAAGTCTGCCATCACCTTCACCTTCACGGCAGCGCTGTCCGGCTCAATACTGTAATCACGACGTAACACAGACTGATTGTAACGGGTAATTACCCGAAGAGTCGCACGGACACTTCCGGTTTCAATCACTTTAAATTCCGGTGTATCAAATTGTCCCACCTCTGTACCAAGATAGGTCTTGCCATGTGCCCAGGTATCCGCAGCCGTCTCATCCAGGAGCAATGCACGGCATACGCCATTTAAGATATCGCACTGCTTTTCTTTGTCGTAAATGCGGCAGATATCTCCAGTCACCGGGCTAAATTCCACCCTTATCTTGCTGTTTTCCAATGTGTGCTCTGTTGCTGTAAGTTCATTCATGAAGTCTGCTTCACTTTCTTTAGCAACAAAAATGCGGTATACCGCATAACCCATCGGCTCAATTTCTGCCATGAATATGGTCTGCATCTTATCATGGCCTCCATTAGTCTGAGGACCTCTGACGATCTGAAACGGAATCTCTGTATCCTTCCCATCTGTCACCTTCGTTGCAACCGCATTCACCTCTACGGGCATTTTCACTGTCCATGTATGAGGATTGAATACCACAACCGGTGTACCAAGACCTTCTGTCTCCCAGATATGCCAGTGTTCCGGTGTTCCTTCCTTATAAGACGGAAGCTCATTTCCCTTTAAGGTATCGATATTGTGTGCCATTGTCTGCAGAGCATAATTGATCTCCTGCTCCGTAATGCTCATGATCTCTCCATACAGATACTCTGCATCATCATAAGCTTTCTTGATACAGCAGCCGCCAAGAATATCATGAAACTGGTTAAAAAGAAGATTTTTCCACGCTTTATCCAGCTTTTCCTTCGGATATTTTATTCCTATCAAATGCGCTGCCATAGAGCAAAACTTTTCTGCTGCAATCAGGTTATTCTCGCATTTGCGGTTTCCCTTTTTTATGGAAGTACAGGCGCTGTAGCAGCCCCTCGCATGGTGTTGCAGTTCATCTGCAGCGACCGGTAAACTGTCTTTGTCAATACCATCAAAATACTCTTCCGGAGTAGAATAAACCATGTCCGGAATATTCGAATGATTGATGGCATCCAAAAGTTGGATCGTCGGCCCACCGCCATGATTGCCAACTCCATAGAATGCCATCATATCTATGTTCTGCTTATCGGATTTTTCTTTGATTTCCTGCAGCTTATCCAACTTCTCCAGGTCAATGTTATAAAACATTGGAATGCGGTAGGTTGGAACCTGCGTTCCATCCGCACTCTCCCACAAAAAGACATCTTCATCTCTCCCCTGTTCATCCGGGAAGGGTCGCATAAATACATAGTTATCCATACCACTTTTTTTCAAGATCTGCGGCAGAGACGCATTGTGTCCAAAGGAATCTACATTGTATCCTGTTTTGGCAGTCACGCCAAACTTCTCCTGAAAATACCGCTGGGAGATCAACCCATGGCGGGCAAAGCTCTCCCCACTTGGGATATTGCAGTCTGGCTGCAAAAACCAGCCGCCTACAATGTTCCATCTCCCTTCTTTTACCCGTTCTTGAATCTCTGCAAACATCTGTGGATCCATTTTTTCAATCCATTGATAATAAACCGCACAGGCACTTGTGAATTTCATGTCCGGAAATTCCTTCAGTCTGTCCAGCGCGCTGCGATAGGTCGCCAGAATCTCCGAAAAACCTTCCTGCCATCTCCACAGCCATACCGGATCTAGGTGCGCATTTCCTATTAAGTGTAATTTTGGCATATGTTCTCTCCTTAGTTATCGTTACATTTTTTCAAGCGTACTGTCTTAACTTCGAATGCCCGGAACGGTATGGATATATTACCATTATCCACAGATACCTCTTCCAGGACATTTTCAAGCATATCACAGATATACGCCTTAAACCCATTCATTGCTATATGAATATCCGCCCTCACAGCAGCTTTTTTTGACTCATACAGCCGAAGAATCATATCTCCGCTTCCATCCTCTGCAAGCTTCATCGTTTCTAACATGATATTCTGTTGTACAATCTGCAGGAAACTTATATCGCATACACCGCCTTCCACTACATGTGGCTTCACATTCAGTTCATACGCCTGACGCACAACGTCACATTCTGCGAAATTGCCTTCCCATGCAGTAAACGCATAGGTAAACCGATGTATTCTGTTGTCCGTTCGAAACTCTGGTGATGCAGCCGCTCGCAACAATGTAAGTTCCAGACAGTTTCCATTCATAGAAATACCATATTTACAATCATTTAATACTGCCGCTCCGTGCATTCCGTCACACAATGCACTATAGCGATGGTTACACACTTCATAACGATCCTTGTCATAATCTCTTGAGCGATGCCCGGAACGGTATGGATATATTACCATTATCCACAGATACCTCTTCCAGGACATTTTCAAGCATATCACAGATA
>CAKSAI010000291.1 GCA_934434905.1 uncultured Lachnospiraceae bacterium
TTGATAGCGTAAATATTGAGAAAAAGACACCGAAGGCGAATTTTGATTTCGAAGAGGCAGACGCGGAGGGAAATCCGCAGAGCTGGTATTTTACAGGTGCATTCGACAATAAGGCAGAAGTAAAGCTGGACGATCAGTATTATCACAGCGGCAATACAAGCCTTTACATGAAGCTTGATACGCTGATGAATTCACAGCAGCTTATAAGCTCTAAGTTGATCCCTGTTACAGCGACCGATACGAAACGTATTTTTGAATTTTCATTCTGGGTTGCTTCCCGCAATGCGAATC
Source organism: uncultured Lachnospiraceae bacterium (assembly GCA_934434905.1). Classification (GTDB taxonomy): domain Bacteria; phylum Bacillota; class Clostridia; order Lachnospirales; family Lachnospiraceae; genus 14-2. Next base: position 292 of record CAKSAI010000291.1, read on the forward strand.
TGAAGAGCGTACAGTGTGATCTGTGGTTTTATGGGGCAGACGGGATCAAACTATATTCAGCAACGGTATCGGAGCTTACAGCATCCAGCAGAGGAACCATAAAGACATTGAACGGCGGAAGTGAGGTGTCGGAATGGTCCCAGGTGATTACACGCTCCAAGGTGCCGGAGAATGCAAAGTATGTGAGTCTGGTATTCTCGTTTACCCAGGGCTCTGCCGAGCTTTGGCTGGATGATATTTTCTTCGACCAGGTGGAATCGGAGACACAGATCGTGGTTGCGCATAATGATTTTCATGCAGTAGACCAGGATGGAAATATGGATGGCTGGACAGCGGAGGGAGGAACGCTGGTACAGAAAACAGATACCGAGGAGGGAACGAATGGACTCCTCTCCGGCGGAACAATGGCGTATCGAACCAATACGCTTGCCTCCGAGTTTCATTATAAGGCTGCAATCAGGTATAAGAGTGATAAGCATGTGGATCTGAAGCTTCGGTTTTATGACTATAAGGGCAAGGAATACACCGACCAGGTCATAAGTGAAACCTTGTCTGCCTCAAGCGAGTGGCGAAGCGGGCTTGTTGACTTTGTCGCACCGTCGGCAACTACCTGTGCGCTGGAGCTTGGTAATGGCGGAGAGCTGGAAGTCTCAGAGCTGATCATCTATCAGACCGGAAAGCCTTCCACCAAAGCCACATGGACCGGACATTGGGTAGGCTATGCGGAAAATGTAAGATATGCGGATGAATACGACAGCAGCTATTATCGTAAGAAATTCGTTCTGGAGGACGAAGCAAGCTATGCGCCATTCCAGATCACTGCGGATGACAAGTTTGCTTTATATGTGAATGGTACAGAGGTTTATAACGGTATTCACGATCTTGCGGCTACCTGGGCGGCAGTACAGGTATTCCAACTGGAAGATTACCTGAAAAAGGGCGAGAATATCATTGCCATCGAGGTATACAATCAGGGAGCGTACAGCGCACTGATCTACGATGGAATCTGGACGCTTGCCAACGGAGACACGGTAAAGTGCTATTCCGATAAGGAAACCCGCTGCCTGAATCCGACACCGGAAGGTGACTGGAAAGCATACGATTATGACGATTCTGCCTGGGAGAATGTAAAGGAATACGGGGATGTTCCCATGAGCCCATGGGGAGACGTATACTTTGACAGCAGCTTATATATTGATAACCTGATCGAAGTACAGCCGGTGGAAGGTGAGGGCGTACTCGTCAATGATCTGGAGTATGAATATACAATAAAGATCAAGTTAAAGGAAGCCATAGATGCCCAGATGCCGTTTACAACCGTGCTCTGGCGGAAGAATTCCATTGTTTCCATCTGTAATCTGACGCCGTCCTTTGTGGAGAATGGCGATATGACCCAGTGGCCGGTGGGAGAGTGGTTCAATGTTAAGATGAAGGTGGATCTGCCGGATTATCTGGATGACGGCAATTATACCCTGCAGTTAGCCGATGATTACTTTATTATCTCAAATGAAGATATTTACGATAATAAATTCATCAGCTTTAAGGTTGTAAATGACTACACCCCTACCGAGTTGGTTACGAAGATTGAGAATATCAACGGCGTGCCGGCCTTGACTGTGAATGGAGAGGTGACTACCACCTTCTGGTATGATGTGGCGCCGAACAACACAGGAAGCAGTATTGCTACGATTGGAGATTCTGCATTTGAGATCTACATAGCGCCGCAGATCAGTATCGGAAGACTGGAGGGTGACACCGGATTACTGAATGAGAACGGCTCCTTTGACTATCAGGCGATGGACAAGCGGATCAAGACGATCATGGCGTCATCACCGGATGCCTATGTCATTCTGCAGATCGGATTGTATGCGCCGGACTGGTGGCTGGAGGCAAATCCGGGCGAGCTTACGACTACGGTGGATATTGACGGCGTAGAAACCCGGCAGCCGGCAGCTTCCTTTGGCTCTGAGAAGTGGAAAGAAGAAGCCGGAAAATGGCTGGCTCAGATCATCGCGCACATGAGAGAACAGACCTACTATTCACGTGTGGCCGGTATTCGTCTGAATGCAGGTGAGACGATCGAGCATATTACATGGGGACATGATGCATACAATCTGCCCGATTATTCAAAAGCCGCGATTGCATATTTCAGAAATTGGGCGAAGAAAACCTACGGAACCGTAGAGAAGCTGCGCGAGGCATGGAATGATCCTACGATTGCATCCTTTGACAGCATCGAGCCGCCGACCTTTGAAGAATCAAAGGCGGACAGCGGCAATGGCATGCTGTATGACCCTGTCACCCAGCAGAAGCTCATCGACTGGCGTAATCTCTTAGGTGTGATGACGACAGACTGTATGAATTACTGGGGTAAGATTGCAAAAGAGGCAACGGACAATAAGCTGATCGTAGGTGCTTACTATGGATACCTGTTTGGCGGAGTGACATGGGACGGTGTCGGAACTACTCCGACAACCTTCGATGAGGTTGTAGCTTCTCCCTATTATGACTTCTTTACTTCACCGCAGGGCTATAATGAACGTCAGCTTGGACAGGCGGGATATGCGCAGACCGTGGCTGATACAGTGCGAGCGTATGGAAAATTATATGTGCAGGAACAGGATAACCGTACCGTTCTGACGGGACAGTTTGCCGGATCTGTCTGGGATGTAAGCCACGACTATTCCATCGGGCGTACCCATACCATGGAGGATACCATTCTGCAGGAAAAGCGGGACGCAGTTTATAACTTTGTGAATGGCAACGGAAGCTATATGTACGACATGCAGGGCGGCTGGATCAATGATCAGCAGATTTACGATCTTGTTGAGGATATCAACGATGAATATAATTTCGGAAATTATACGGAGCGTGATCTGGTTAACGATATTGCGCTGATTATACCGGATAAAAACGGTACTTACCTGCGTACAAATCAGTCCACGGACGCGAATACGAGTTATTTGAATCAGGTTGTCATCAGCCAGACCATGTACACCTGGATGCGCAAGCATCTGGGGCAGGCAGGTGCCGGATATGACATCTATGCGTTGTCGACGCTTGAGGATGGCAACCTGCCAAAGCATAAGATAAATGTATTCTTTACACCTTATGTTTTGTCAGAAGAACAGCGGTCTCTCATCGATAAGTATTGTAAGAATAACGGACAGATCAATATCTTCCTTTATTTGTCAGGATATGGGGACGAGGATGGGTATGATGTAGAGAATATGCGTGCGCTTACCGGATTTGCATTTGAGATAGACAAAAACACCAGGTCAGCCGGTCAGATCACGGTGGTAGACAGCGGTCATGCACTGACGGAAGGAATTGTCGGAGATACATTTGGTACACAGAGTTCTTCCGGGAAGTATTATCTGCAGGAGATTTCGGTAAAAGCGGCAGAGGATCAGACTGTGCTGGGCGTACTGTCCGACAGTGGAAAAATCGGATTTGCAATGAAGGATATGGGTGACTGGACCAGCATTTATTGTGCGGCAACCAATCTTCCGGCGGATTTCTGGCGGAATCTGTTAAGGATGGCAGGAGCGCATATCTACTCCGAGGATTCCTCCGATGTGATCTGGAGCAATAATTGTTATGTAGGTGTTCACTCTGGAAAGAGTGGGGCAAAGACAATCTATCTGCCGGAGAATTATGCAGTGTATGATGTCTTTGAAGAGAAATACATCTCTATGGATACAAATGTGATTACTTATGAAAATAAGGTAAATGACACCCATTTGTTCCGGTTGACACCAGTGAATAAAATAAGTTTCCTTTCCTATGTGAAGGGCGGGCACGGAACGATCTCCGAGACCGGATTACAGTATCTTACAAAGGGCGCGTCAAAGAAATTGACGATCACGCCGGATGACGGATATATGATCAAGTCCATTCTGGTAAACGGAGTGAAAACAGAAGCTGCTGCGGATAACACCATCAGCATCTCGGACATTGCCGACAATCAGACCATCGTTGTGAAGTTTAAGCGGGTTCCGGTGAATCGGACATTGGACGAAGAAGAGGATAATTCCGGGGGCGGCCAGAGCACAAACGGTGGAACAAATCCCTCCAAAGAGACGGAA
>CAKSAI010000292.1 GCA_934434905.1 uncultured Lachnospiraceae bacterium
GAAGAATCCTTTCATCATGATAGATTTGATAATACTGGCTCAAAGCATCCAACGACATATAGGCGCAACCAATATCCGTAGACAGAAGCCAGCCATTTACAGTCTCCTTCTGCAGCTCCCCTATGGCATTTCCATTGTAGTTTCTGCATTTATCCAAGGGATACCGTTCATAGAAACCAAGAGCCGGAAGATACAAGTGTTCCACCATATTAACAATCATTTCTTCTATCATCGGTCTTAAGTCACACGATGCACATTCCAGAAGTCCCCGCAGTAACCAATTATGCCCTGAAAGCTGTTGTTCATCAATTTGCCCTTTTTCAATATTTGGTACACCAAGATATCCTTTTTCCTTCAGCAACTCATACAACCCCAGCAACAACTCTTCTAAATATGCAGGTTCTGCACCAGTAATGCGTTTCAACAGTACCAATGCCAAAAGTGTTCTTCCCTCCCAATCGCCGGGCCAGTCATATCCCGCCTCCGTTTGCCGGAACATATATTCCGGACGATACTCCCTTTCTTGCAACCGGGTATAATTTTTCAATATGCGATACTGAAATTCACCTCTGAGTTTTATATCTTTTTTCATAAGTTCCTTTTTCCTCATTATCATCATAATATCCTATCCTTTTACACTTCCCATCACAATTCCCTGCGAAAAATATTTGCGCATAAATGGGTATACGACCAGTATTGGAAGCATTGCCAGGATAAGCTGCGCTGCATTTGTCGTCTGCGTAGATAATTTCATCAATTCCTGAAGTGTTTCAAAATCTACTGCCGCCATAAGCTCTAACGTATTGTTTACAACTACGTTATGTAAATACGTTGCCATAGGTTGTCCTTTTGTTGTATTAAAATATATCATGCCGTCATACCATGAGTTCCAATGATACACAAGCGAAAACATAAATATTGTAGCAACACACGCTTTCGACAACGGCAGCTGAATCTTCCACAGAATTTTCCATTGGGAAGCTCCGTCAATCAAGGCCGCCTCCTCCATTTCCTTTGGGAGATTCCGCAGAAAATTCATCATCATAATCATATTTCCCACTGGTAGAGCCCCTGGGATAATCAGCGACCAAAATGAATTGATCATTCCTGTCTTATTCACAACCATATAAGTAGGAATCATTCCTCCGCCAAACAAGGTGGTGAAATAGAATATCCAGACATACCTTTTACGCGCATGGAACTGCTTTTCATCCTTTGAAAGCGGATATGCACATAATATTACCAACAATACATTTACAAGTGGTCCTATCAGCACACGTTCAACACTGACAATCAGTGATTTAAAAAATTTTACATCGTTTAAAACATATTTATAAGCCGCCAAAGTAAAGTCTACCGGCCAGAAACTAACTTCGCCCGCTGCGACAGCGCTATTATCCGAAAATGAGATCGCTAGTACATTAATAATCGGCAACAAACACGACAGCGCCATGAAAAACAAAATAATGCTGACGATAATAAAAAATAAATCCGGTTTTTTATATCTTCTTTTTTTCTTCATTTGCATTTTCTCCTAGAACACTCTGTAATCGCCATATTTATCAGCAAGCTTATATCCCATATAAACCATGATAAGACCAATGACTGACTTCAAAAGACCTGCCGCGGTAGCAAGGCTGTACTGCCCCTCTACCATTCCCATGCGATAAATAAACGTATCAAGAATATCTCCTGATGCATATACCTGTGGACTATACAAATTAAATATCTGATCAAAACCGGCATTCAAAATACCGCCAAGTGACATTACTCCCATAACAAATACCATTGGCATGATTCCGGGCAACGTTACATGAATCATCTGTTTAAACCTTCCGGCACCGTCAACTTTTGCCGCATCATAGAGCGCTGTGTCAATACTACTCATAGCCGCCAGATATATAATGGAACTGTAACCAAACCCTTTCCATATATCTGTAATGATCATGGTCCACGGGAATAACCTGTTATCCCCCAGAAAATAAAGGGGCTTTCCACCGAAGAATTTAATTATTTCATTCACAATTCCATTGGACGGAGAAAGTATGCTGGTAAGTATCCCGCCCATGATCACCCACGAAAGAAAATATGGCAAACAGGTCACAACTTGTGTAAATCCAGACAAAAATTTGTTTTTTACCATATTCAAAAACAATGCGAAGAGAACCGGCACAATAAGACCAAGGATCAGTTTAAACACAGCGATATAAACAGTGTTAAAAACAATTCTGCCTATATCAGGATACTCAAAAATCCGTCTGAAGTTTTCCAATCCAACCCACTCCGATCCCAAAAAACCTTTGGTTGGGCGAAAATTCTGAAAGGACATTAAAAGTCCAAACATAGGACCATAGGAATAAATCAACACAGTGATCAAGCCAGGCAATAGCATCAAATGGTATGGTATTTGTGTTTTGAAATCTCCCTTTTTCTTTTTTCTTTTCTCATTGGAATAGCTTCTGTCCATATCTTTTCTCCTGTCTACTACTTTGATTCCTGACTCTTATACCATTCGTTTATTTCTTTTGTAATCTCATCTCCGCCATTAGATTTCCAAGCCGAAACATACTCATCAAAATACTCGACCTTTTTTGTACCCATAATAATTTCCGTAATCATCTGTTCGGTCAGAGTGTTCAGCGTCGGATTGTAGGCTGCCATCTTTTCTGTGGTTGCTCCCGTATATGCACTGATCAAATATGCGTCATTCCTGACAGCATCGGATATAATTGCTTCTGTACCATTTTCTCCAAATACACTCCAGTTGATGAAGCCATCCATATCCCCATTCAGACGATACTTCTCCGCATTTTCTACGGTTGTCACGTACTCTGTTCCCTCGGTGTCTACAATTGGATCCTGCCCATCCTTTAAATATTTCATATAGGTTTCGTGTGTCCCTACATTTTTGTTGGCAACATAAATAATCGCCGGATACGCAAAATTATTTACTGCATTCGAACTGTAGAGTTCTGGATCCTCATTCGTAGCTTTTACGAAAAGGTTCAGCATTTTCACAAGCGCTTCTGGGTTCTTACACTTTGCTGACACGCATAACGCTCCGGTAAATGCAACATTTGCCTGATAACGTACCATTTCACCATCACACGACGGGATTGCATAGTAAGCCCACCGCTGCCCGTTTTTTGCGCCATTTGTTGTGTTAAACGGTGCGCAGAAATCACTCATTACAACCCCTGATTTTCCTGACAGCGCATCTTCCCAAACCTTGGTTCCATCCTTCGAGCCAAATTCCGGATCAATTAATCCTTCGCTAAATTTTTTAGACAGCTCCGAAAGCGCATTTTTCATTTCGGGCTGAATATTCGAATTCACTCATTTTCCATTTTTTTTAAGCCAGACATTTGTATATGCGTGATAGCCATTCAATAAACTGACCGTTGGTGTCAGTAGATTTAAGACATCCTTCTGCATGCCTATTCCAATCGTGCATGTACCGCCCATTTTCTTATCTTTAAATGTCTTTGCAATATTCCACAGATCCTCCATTGTCTCAGGCTCTTTCATTCCGCACTCTTCCATCCAATCACTCCGAATCGCAACCATACCTATATAATCGTAGTATTCTGCCGGAGACACCAGCCCATATAATTTGCCATCTATATACCCATTCTGCATCATTACTCCGCCATCCGTCTGATATCTGGCTTTTACTTCATCGCTGGCAAATGTATCCCAAATTTCCGTCAAGTCCGCCAGGAGCCCCGCTTCGCTCAACTCCATAAACTGCGCTGATGAAACCATCATGATATCCGGCAATTTATTAGCCGTAATTGCCATATTAAGCTTTGTACCAAGATCAGATGCCGAGCCGGATAATGCATACTCCACATTGATACCATACTCTTTATAAAGATCTACAAACGGATTATCTTCCAGTGTATAATCCGTGGGAGCAGCAGCAAGATTATCTTCGTTCATCATAGTCGTAATCGTAATGGGTGGGTCATATTTGTCAAATGGCTCCTTTACCGAACTGCTGTTTGCATTACCACCAGTTTTTCCTCCACATCCCACCAGACCAATCGCCAGCGCCAATACCATCATCACACTTATACTCTTTTTCGTTCCTTTTTTCATTCCTTTACTTCCTTTCCATACATTTTTTGTTTTCTATATGCACCTGTCATTTGCAGGTAATATATACCAATTTTACTTTGTGTTCTTCCTTCCTTTCTTTCTGTTTTCACAAAATCATTATAGCATCACCCCCATATGACGTAAATCTTCCTTTCCCGTCTTTTTTAGCATATTATTGCACGCACTGTTCCTTTTATTTTCTGGATTTCTTTGATTTTTCGTCTATTTTTCGTATGTTTCATTTTTATTGTGTATAAGATAGTGCTAGA
>CAKSAI010000293.1 GCA_934434905.1 uncultured Lachnospiraceae bacterium
GTACGGATTACTTTGGTCTGAAGCAATGCCTGTGCGCCTGTCTGTGCAAAATAGAGCGGCTGGCTACTGTTTCCATCGAGCCCTGTTACCACATTTTCCTTCATCCGGCTTAAATCCCATTTTCTCAAAGCAGAATACAAACTGGCATCTCCTATTTTTACAGACTGCACAAACAGAGGATTTTGCTCATATGGAACGGTAGGATCGATAAATCCGTTTTTGCCAAACCGACAATAGTTATCCGGATCCTGCGATCCATTTGCAAAATTATAGTCCAGATCAGTTGCTTGTGAAGCTTCGTAGAGGACTGCCCGATAAATCGGATACATACGAAACTCCTTCGGAATCCCCTTACTGGTATCAACCTGCAAATACTCCCATGGGATGAACATTTCAATAATAGCTTTCTGGGTTTGTCCGCTGTTGATCTCGCCGTCCACCTTCACGGCACGCAGGAAATTTGCACCTTGCGCAGAGGCACAGTCTCCACGCATATCAACATAAATATCTTTTACATAGAGCATATGATTTGGCTTTCTTTCGCCGACATTGTCTGCAATCAGTAAAAAGTGAAATGCCGAATTATCCCGCATGGTCAGCTGCCCATCATTCTTTATATTACAGTCATCTGCCCTTGCCGCGATATAAATACCCTTATCTTTCACAATTCCGGTAAATCCCAAGGGCGGGATCGTAGTATCTACGGTTGATAACTGATTCGAATCGAACCATTTTGCATTGCCCCACATTTCTTCATCCAACACGCCGTCAATACAAATTCCGGAATCCGGCTCTATGGTACAAAAACTATGATATCCTTCCTCATAATCGAACTCGTCCCCTTCCTTTCCGCCCAAGACCACGATTTCAGAAAGCTCCAGTGAAGTACTCCCGGTCTGCAATCTGTCATCTGCCCGGACTGTGATCTGTAATTCTGTCACTCGAATAGCAGCAAATTCTGCGACTGCCGGAGCGCACGAAATATATCCATCGCTTTCATATCTGTCCGGAAATTCCAGGTTCTCGATTACTGCATTCTCATAATTCCAGTCTGTCCATGAAGAATCATCCGCAAGCTTAAATTTCATGCTGGAAATCTTTGAAAAAGCATTTTCTATACGGTAAGAGTTATAGACCATCACGGAGGACACACGCACCGGTTGCTGCCATTTCATGGTAATCGTAACATCCCCTGCTGCAGACATTACCTTGTTCCTTGTTAAAGTATAATAGGGCAATACTCCATCCGTAAGATAATATGCTCCGCTTCCGCCACTGATCGTAACCTCCGATGTTTGGGCTAGGTTCTGATACCCACTGACATTCTCCGGCAACCACTGCAAGGTTATACTCGGTCCATTGGCCGTCAGTGCATCCACACCATCGCTGTTTTTCACAAAATTCAATCGGTCTACACTAATGCCGCGCCCCCAGCCGGCATCATCACACCCCTTTGTAGAGTTGTGCCTTCCGTAAATGATCCAAAGCTCACTCCCATTTTGCACGATATCATGGTGCGCCGTTCCATTCATATAACCCTGATCGGCTCCATTCAGCACCGGATTCCCCTGTTCTTTAGACAATTTTGTAAAAGCTCCCAGCGGTAATGTACTTATTGCCTGATGAACGGAATAATTATTTGCCCCGTACCCATTTGAAGCATAAGTAAGATAATATCGGCCATTATGCTTCAACATACCCGGAGCTTCATTTATGCCGCCTTCAGAATCATAATAAGCAGTGCCTTTCGAGACAGATTCTATGCTGCCCGGAGTACTGCTTACAGCAGCATAGCCAGGTATCGCCAGGCACACGACAGTATTATAATCCGGCTTCGTCATGGATTCCATCTTCATTCCCCAGACTCCATTCAACTGACTATAATGATCATCTGTATGCTTATTAAAATACAAATATAAGGTACCATCCTCATCGAAAAACGGAGAAGCATCTATTGCGGCCCATGGATATGCCGTATTACAGCCTGTATGTAGATTGATTGTCGGCGTTCGCTTTCCTGTTGCAGTATCTGTCTCATAAAGTACATCAAACGGTCCGGTCGGGCTGTCGGAAACTGCTACGCCAAGCGTTAATCTGTCAAATTTATTATCTGAATCCGACATTCCCTCCACTCCGTAACCTTTCGGCCAATTTGCGCTGAAGTACATATCATACTTACCATCATTGGGATTTCGGATCACCTCAGGTGCCCAAAATGACTCCTGACACCAATCCTCCGTCTCTACAAGGAGGGAATATCCTGCGTCCAAAGCTCCCGCCAATTCCCAATTATACATATCCTTCGAGCGACAACAGAGAAATGCCATATGGGAGATTCCCTGGCTGCTAAGCTCTGCTGGAAGTGTATACCCGTAATCAGCAGTACTCCCGGAGCGATACATATAATAATAACCGCCCCAGACCGAATCCTCTTCTTCCGAGATATAAATGCATCCCGGATCCGCCCCCTCGATATCATTACTGAGATTCATGCCATATAATTTATTGTTGTATTCCAGATCCGTTCCCAGACCGGTCTTATAATCCAGATGCAATGCAGCCTGATCTGTAATGACCTCATTGATCGTGAAGGAACCGGTGCTTCCGTATACCTTCGTACCGTCCATGGTATACCAATATGGATTTACGGTAAATGTTTCATGAAAGAAAGCATTTGGAATTCCTGTGATAGAATGAAGCACAAAATATACCGCCTCCGTCGTCCCGAATACTTCCTGTGACGTTACGGGGATTTCCTCTCCATTAACCAGAACCGATGAATATGCTGTCTTCTCTACCAGATCAAACTGCTTTCCCGAATTGGCCACATGAACTTCGAATCCTACACAGGAAAACATCAATGTGTCTATCGATGTCAGAAAGCGTACATTTGTAGTACTGTCCTCTGTTGAAACACCCGACGGAAGCTGCTTTTTCACACACAGCACTTTTTCATCTACAAATTTTGCATAAGCTGTTCCCGTCTTTTCCGTGTAAGGAGTGTCATAATCCTCACTTGTATACCACCCGGCAAATATTTTTCCTTCTTTTCTCGGAGCAGTCCATTCAGACTGCTCCTTATTTCCCTTATAATTCGAAACATCATATCGATTAGACGCTTGTACTGTAGCACGGATTCCCATAGCAAACAACATGGCCGCTACGCATACAGTACAGGCAGCAATCATTCTTTTTACCGGATCTGCCTTACGAGATAGGTCCCCAGCCTGTTTCTGTATTTGGCTGTGGTTTCGCGTGATCTTCATTCTCTTGCTCCTTTATGGCTTCCTGCGTCTCCTGTTTCTCCTGCCCTTTGCGAACTTCTTCCCCGGATTGTTCTTGATCGCTCTGTTCATCCGTATTCCACGCTGTTTCTGAATCGCCTGTCGAAACATCGTGCATCCCATCACCTGTCTGTGCGGTCTGCTTTTTCTCTTCCGCAGAACTATCATTTACAGAATCATCCTGTGCCGCAAAGGTATCATCCCTTGTATTCTTTCCTTCCGACTTCTGTCTTCCCCGCGAGGCCACGCATATAACCGCAAGCAGAATAACAAAGCTGAAAGCAAGCACAAGGCTTAAATAAATCTTCTTTTTCATTGTCACCCTCCTGTTTACCTTCAAAGCCATGATCATGATAGTTATGGATTCTGATTTTGTTTTTGATTTAGGAACTCTGTTACTTTTGCTGCATCCGTCGTAAACTGTATATCCGTATAATCAAGCTGCGCCTGACCTCCCAGATCCACACCAAATCCAAATGCCAATTCTGTGTCCTTTGTTGCCCCTGAAAGAAGATCTCCTATTTCAAATGTCTTGACAAAGGTATTATCTACATACAGATAGAATTTTCCATCCTTATATGCAATATCCATCACGACAGACAGGTGATTGGTATCCCAGTTTGCAAGTACTGCATAGGGCAAAGTATTCCACTCTTCCTTCACTGTTCCCGCTAATGAGTATCTGACAGCATTTGCCATGATCCCCAGAAAACTTGTCCCTGTTCCGTTATTCATCACGAGCATCGCCGTTGGCGAACCGGCACATCCTTCCGCCAGTGCATCTGTTCTTTTAATGACTGTATGGATCAATGCCGTCTTTCCCGTTTTTTCAAAGAACATAAAGCTCCAGGAGCTATTAAGCGCATCGGAACAGCTCAGGGTATTTTCCGCAAGCTTGCTGGTATCCCACTTCGCATAGTCTGAAGTAATCTGGGTTGTTCCATCGGAAAATGTAACTGTTTCTTTAAACAAAGAGCTATCTGCCCCTAAAAACTCATTTACCTTTGCTGCATCCGTCGTAAACTTCACATCACTGTACTGTATTTCTGCCGTTTTCCCGCTTGCCTCCATCGTGAGTCC
>CAKSAI010000294.1 GCA_934434905.1 uncultured Lachnospiraceae bacterium
ATGATATAGATACCATTTCTCTCTGTGTAGATGTAGGGAGCCATTTTAGGGTTCCATCTTCTTGTCTGATGTCCGAAATGAACACCTGCCTCCAGTAACTGCTTCATTGAAATAACACTCATTTTCTTTACCTCCGTTGGTTATTTTCCTCCATACGCCTCGCCCCTGAAAGAAACCGTAAGGCACCATCCTTCAAGTCTGCGTATGTGTTTGCTTATTCGTCACAAAAGAAAGTCCGCAAAGCGCACTTTCTCCGTTGACTTTTGGATTATATCATAGGAATGCCTGCAGTGCAAGCTTTTTTTGAAAAAAGTTCATGCCTTTGCGGATGGAGTGGGCTGAACAATTTTCTCCTTAGTTTCCAAGCAGCCGTACCACTCTGGCCGGTGTGCGGTAATATGCATTGGAGATCTTGATGCCGGATCTCGGATTGCTGGCATGCACTACTTGTCCGTTTCCGATATAAATAGCCACATGATTGATGCTGCCGCCGCCGCTGTAGAAGAACAGGTCGCCCGGTCTCGCCTCGGAGCTGCTGATCTTCTTGCCGTAGGTCGCCTGCAGGCTGGCCTTGTGCGGCAATGAAATGCCGTATTTTGCAAATATCTTCATGGTAAAGCCGGAACAGTCCGCTCCGTTCGTCAGGCTGGTTCCGCCCCAGACATACGGATTACCTATAAACTGACAGGCGTAATTCACCAGTGAAACACGCACGTCCGATACGCCCTTGCCATATGTCGCCTCTGAGAGGGTCATGGCTTTTGGCAGCTGTTCTGTGATCTTCACCAGATCTGCGTGTACATAACAGATATCCCTGTCCAGTCTCACCTTGATCCATTCTCCCAGGTTCTCAACCACTTCTATCTCTTCTCCCTGCGGCATGGATGTCTGGACAACACAGTCCATATTGGGTTCCACACGCAGATTGACCGACGATCCAAGTATGGTGGCAACTACTGACTTCGCCTCATTGGCTCTCTGTGCAGCCGCCTCCCCTGTCAGCAGATACTCCGCCTTCACATAGCCGGTGACCTTGCCGGACTGGATCTTGTACCATTCGCCAACCGTCTCTAAGATCTCACATCCGCCATTCTTCGGGAGCTTACCTGCCAGCTTCTGATCCTCTCCGGCACCCTCCCGGATATTCAGATGACTCTCTACATTCGCCACCCCCAGATTGGTATAGCCACATATCTTTGCAGCTTCCGCCGCCCGCGCAGCCTCTTCTGCCTGTGCCTGTACGGCTGCAGCTTCTTTGGCAAGCGCCTCCTCTGTAATCTCCTGAACTGTATTCAAAGCCATCGCAGTAAGCGGTGCGAACCGCGCCGACTTGGAAGCACTGGTTCTCGCTGCCAGATAATCTCCCAAAGCCGCTGTAATTCCCGCATTCAAGCCGCTGGCCGCCTGCGCTGATAATGAAAATCCAACCAGCAGCACACACGCCAGTCCTACGGCTGCAATACGCTGTCTAATGCCCTTCATAAATCCTGCCTCCTGAACAAACCTTCTTTCAATGTATAGTATTATAACAACACCCGAATAATCTGTCAATACTTTTGTAACACTTATGTAACAGTTCAGCCAGACCGAAGAAGGACGATAAATCGTGCTTGCACGAATTTAGCGGACTGATGTCGGTCTGAGGGAACGCCCGTTTATGAGCAAAAAGAGTTGCAAAGCAACGGAGAGCACGTGAGTGCAATTTTGCGAATGGGCGTGAGCTGAACTATTAGTTTCTACTCCTCTTCATCCTCCTCCGGATCCTTATCCAGAATTGAAAATGCAATATTCGTTGCATGATCTGCTATACGCTCCAGTCCGGTAAGCATATCTGTGTATACCACGCCCGCCTTCGGTGAGCATTTTCCCTTGGAGAGACGCTTGATATGGGAGCTCTGCAGCTTGCGTTCCATCTCGTCAATCTCCCGCTCCAGCTCAAGGATCCGATTCAGATTCGCCTGATTCTCCGTGAGAAACATCTCCATAGACAGTGCCAGGATCTCTTTTACCTTGTCATACATCTCAGCCAGCCGCTTGGCCGCCTTCTTGCTCAGCTCCAGCTCATTATCCAGAAAGTTTTCGGCTGCATCTGCGAAATTCTCTGCATGATCGCCAATCCGTTCGATATCAATTACCACATGGAAAAGCGCACCGATCCGCAGAGCATCGGACACAGGCAGCTCCTGCTGGTTGATCTTCACCAGGTAATCCGTGATCTCTCTGCTCAGGAAATCAATCCGCTTCTCCACCTGATAAACCTGATTACACTTCTCCGCATCACGCTCAAAGAAGGCATCCACGGAGCTCTGCAGATTCTTCATGGCAAGCTGCCCCATATCTTCGATCTCATGAACCGCTTCAACCATGGCCGTAGCAGGCGAATAAACGGTATGCTTTCCGATATAATGAAGCTCCATCTCTTCCTCCTTGGGATCCTCGCCCGGAATGATCAGCCTTGTCAGCTTCACAATTCCATTTCCGAACGGGAAGAGAACGATCACCTGGAACACCTTAAACAGCGTATGGGCGTTCGCCACACAATGTCCCGGATCGCCGCCTGAGATCGAGCTGATAAATCCTTCTACATATTTCATGCCAAAGGCCAGTATCACAGACAGGATCACCGTTCCGATCACATTGAACAGGAAATGGATCAAAGCCGCCCGCTTTGCCTCCTTCTTTCCACTAAGGCCCGCCAGCAGCGCCGATACACAGGCACCGATATTGCAGCCCAGGATAATAAAGAAGCACATGGGAAGCCCGATCAGCTCCTGCCTTGCAAGCAGCAGCAGAATACTCACCGTCACGGAAGAGCTCTGGATCGCGGCTGTCACCACCGTTCCCAAAAGGATTGCCAGCAATGGATTCTTAAGACTTGCGAACATATCAAGAACTGCCTGGGAATCCTTCAGGCTCGCCATGGAGTCTGACATGATGTTTAATCCCATAAACAGTACGCCAAAGCCCAGGATCACTTCCCCGACTTTCCGAACAATCGGTTTCTTCATGAACATGATCATGATAACACCGACAAACAGGAACAACGGTGCAATCTTCGACAGATCCAGCGACACCAGCTGGGAGGTAATGGTAGTACCGATATTCGCACCCATGATAATGCCTACTGCCTGGTTCAGCGACATCAGCCCTGCATTTACAAAGCTTACCACCATGACAGTGGCCGCGCTGGAGGACTGGATAATGGCAGTAAATACAGCGCCCACCACCACTGCTACAAACCGATTCTTAGTCATAACCTCAAGAAATCCCCGAAGCTTCGCCCCGGCTGCCTTCTCCATGCCTTCGCTCATCATCTTCATTCCCAACAGGAACAAGCCCAAACCACCCAGTAATGTTAAAATGATATTCATAAATCTCTCCTCTTGTAATCCTTCAGATATACGTTTCCCTTTTCTATGTCTCTTGTCATCTGCGTCTTCAGTTCAGCGAGGGAATCAAATTTCTGCTCACTCCGCAAAAAAGACAGAAGCGCTACATCGATTTCTTTTCCATACAGATCCTCTTGAAAATTCAAAATATACGTTCCGATACCTATGGGGTTCTCTCCTACTATGGTAGGCTTTCGGCCCACGTTGGAGATTCCGTCAAGGCACCTGCCCCCGACCATCACTCTGGAGGCATAGACGCCAAAGGGCGGCAGAAGCTTTTCCGCCGGCGGCAGAAGATTCACCGTCGGGAATCCAAGTTCATGTCCGATCCGTCTCCCGTGTACCACGGTTCCTCTTATGAAATACTCATATCCCAACAGCATATTGGCGCGTTCCATATGTCCGGCCCTGATCTCCTCCCGGATAAAGGTACTGCTGATATCCCGGTTCTCATACTGCCTTTTCTCCACAATAATCGTCTCATAGCCGTATGCAGAAGCCAGGCGTTCCAGCGTCTTGTAATCTCCGCTCCGGTTATGTCCGAAGTGAAAATCACGGCCTGCCACGATACATTTCACATGCAGCCTCTCCACAAGCAGCCGCACGAAATCCTCCGGTTCCATAGAACGCACACGATCCGTGAACGGATACTCAATGAGATAATCGATCCCGGTCCGTGAAAAGATGGCTTCCTTCTCCGCATTGGTCGTCAGCACACTGGACTGCCCGCCCTCAACCAAAGCTTTCGGAGGGATATCGAAGGTGAACATCACCGCAGCAAGCCCTTCCCGCTTCTTACCAAGCATCTCTGTCAGCAGCAGCTTATGCCCCATGTGAAGGCCGTCAAACTTTCCCAAGGATATAACGGTAGGTTCCTGAATCCGAATGCTCGTTGTTTCACGTATGTATTCCATTTTCACGTCATTCCTTTTCCAAAAAAATCTTTACCGGTTTAAAATCATGTTCCTTGTTC
>CAKSAI010000295.1 GCA_934434905.1 uncultured Lachnospiraceae bacterium
CGCATATAATACGGACTGGTCATGTAAGTATTGGGCATATATCGGTGGTATTTATGTGGATGGTGTAAAAGTAGACATGCCATTAATCAAACTTTTAAGTAGTTGTTATATCGTATATCCTACGGCTTATGGATATACGGTAACAGATGGTATGCAGATAACCATCAATGGTGTGTTTGGGGATGGTACGAATGTAACCAAATTTAATTCTGCAACTTTTACATACATAAATTCCAAATGGATTAAAGGGGCATATGTAACCGTATTTGATTCCGCAGCTGAGAGTGAAAGTCTTGAATTTGTGGTGGATGAAAACGATACGCTATCCTATGCAAGCGATTATTCTGTCGGGTACTCTGCTCTTTCGGGAGGCATTTATATTGACGGAGTGTTGAATAGCGATATCAAGTTAACCAAATATGCATCGGACAAATATACCATACGTTGGGATGACTATTCGATTACTCCCAGAGAGGGAATGACAGTTACTATTGATGGGATATTCGGCACAAGCACCAAAGCGATTAAGTTTGAACCGACCACGTTTGTATATGACGGTAACCTCAATTGGATCATATATTTGGATATAGGCACAACGGGAAAACCGGGCACTGTATTGTGGCTGCAATCGGGAGCGGCTGATGTGTTGGCATATAATCTGGATTGGTCCCGCAAATATTGGGCAACGAGTGGCGGCATCTATGTGAATGGTGTACAGGCAAATGTGCCGCTCATAAAGATTGGTCCAGAGTCTTATATTGTATATTTTAAAGATTATGGATATACCGTAACGGATGGTATGCAAGTGACGATTGACGGCGTATTTGAAGATGACGAAAATAAAGTCGGATTTAAGAAAATTGCATTTAAATATGATGGAAGCATTGGCACAAACGGAGCTTTTATCTCAGAATATTAGCAAGGAGAGACAAATCAATATGACTACTACGAAAATTACACCATAACCCCGAAAAGAGTTTGTGATCCGGTCAATAATTCAGAGGATGCAAAGTATGCGGACAAGGATGATTCACTCCTTCCAAGCAGAATCATAGTGAATCCCACAGATTCCAAGTATGATGCGAAAATACAGCTACAGGTTACTACGAACTACACGGTTACCAGAACTCCTGGAGGAAGAATCCTTCTGTCCTATTTTTCAGGGGGAGCGCATGCGGACGAGGCTGCCGGAAATTGGTGTATGGTCATAAGCAGTGATGACGAGGGGCATACATTTCAAAACCGTTTTGTTATTGAGCCACCAAATGAAAAGACCACGCGCACATTTGATACATATTTATGGCTGGATGAGACCGGAAGACTATGGGTTTTCTGGTCGCAGGGATATCTTACCATGGACGGAAGACTCGGAGTGTGGGTATCCTGTTGCGAAAATCCGGATGAGGATGATATGCAGTTTACTGCACCACGAAGAATTGCCAATGGTGTTATGTCTACAACCCCGATTATAACGCGAAATGGCGAATGGATTTTCCCGACATATGTTTGTGATGCAAGATGGGCACATGGTTCAGCGAAAATAGAGCATACGTTTTTGGATTGGCTGCCGGAAGAACAAGGGGTCAGTGTATATTGTTCCAAGGATCAGGGAGATACCTTTGAACGCATTGCCGGAAATATACGTTTTCCCTACAGTACCTTTGATGAACCAAGTATGGTAGAGCTCAGTGACGGTTCACTCTGGATGCTGATCCGCGGGATGAATTGTGTGGGAGAAGCCTTTTCCTATGATGGGGGCCGCACATGGACAACGGCAAGGCAGAATCCCAGGCTGAATCTCCCAAACACGCATTTTCATTTAGGAAAACTGAAAAGTGGAAATCTCCTGCTTTTGGCAAATTATAAGGCAGATATGTTTTCCTATTTTGGCGGAAGGAACCATCTGACCGCATTGATATCACGGGATGACGGGGCCACCTGGGAAGGATCTCTCATGATTGATGAGCGGGAAGGCTCAGAACAGCCGGGTTTTGCAGAAGGAGATAACGGATTCATCTATATCAATTATGGGAGAGCACCGCAAATGGCTGCGGAGACATGCCTGGCAATTGTAACGGAAGAGGATATACTGGCAGGTAAGCTGGTGAATCCCGGGTCACGATTGCGTATCGTTGCTCATAAGGGTACAGGTATGAGAGAAACTGATTATTATGAATCATTATGCGAAATTGCACGTCAGAATAATATAGAGATGTAAAGAGGGTTTCTGAGATGAAGAAACGTATAAGAGAAAATTACAACCACACCATATATGCCAGCTACATAGGATACATTACACTGGCTATCGTAAATAATTTTGCACCATTGCTATACCTTACATTTGCAGCGGAATATGAGCTTTCACTGAGCAAGATTACCCTGATCACCACAATAAACTTTCTGGTACAGCTTTCGGTGGATCTGTTATGTACCAGGTTTGTTGACAGGATAGGCTATCGTGCTTCTATAATTATCGCGCATCTCTTTGTGGGAGCCGGTTTTATCGGGCTTGCGGTACTCCCTTCTGTTTTTGGGAATGCCTATGCAGGAATCTTGGCGGCAGTGGTTCTGTATGCCATCGGCGGTGGTGTTATTGAAGTACTGATCAGTCCTATTGTGGAAGCGTGTCCTACGGAGAAGAAAGAGGCGGCAATGAGCCTGCTGCATTCCTTCTTTTGCTGGGGGCATGTACTGGTGGTGCTGCTGTCAACCATATTTTTCTCTGTATTCGGAATTGAAAACTGGAAGATCATATCCTGCATCTGGGCCATTGTTCCGCTGCTGAATGTGATTTACTTTTCTTTGGTGCCGATGTATTCCGTTACCGCCGGACATGAGAAGCTATCCCTGGGTAAGCTCTTGAGCCAGAAGGTGTTCTGGCTGCTGATCGTGCTTATGATATGTGCCGGAGCCTCCGAGCAGGCTATGAGCCAGTGGGCTTCTGCATTTGCAGAATCAGCACTGAAGGTATCAAAGACCGTTGGCGACCTGGCCGGGCCTTGCGCTTTTGCCCTGCTCATGGGGACTGCAAGAGCACTTTACGGTAAATACAGTGAACGGATTCCGCTGACCAGAATGATGATGGGAAGTGCAGTATTATGTATTCTGTGTTATGTAGCAGCTGTCTTTACGAAGAGTCCTATATGGGGGCTCATTGCCTGTGCTGTCTGCGGATTCTCTGTAGGAATCTTCTGGCCCGGCACATTCAGCGTAGCGGCCTTAAGTCTTCCGGGCGGAGGTACCGCCATGTATGCACTGATGGCATTGGCCGGGGATTTTGGCTGTGGTGCAGGACCTACCGTTGTGGGAATGGTTGCTGACAGCACCAATGGCAATCTGAAAAACGGTCTGGCGGTTGCAATGATTTTCCCGATTGTGATGCTGGCGGGAGTGGCGGCTGTGCGTAACAGAAATAAGGATAAAGAAGAGGCAAGGAGGAGCGATAAGAAATCAAAACCGATCTTTGAGATTGACAGCGAGGGCTATGTATAGATACCCCAGAGACCGGGTCTTGGAATTGATATTGATATTGACTGGGATGTGTTTGAATACTACAGAGTATAGAGGAAACGCGGATGCATGAAATTAACTATAAGGACAGGCCTGCGATAGTAGTTGAGAGTGGTTCATTTATTGCTACGATTCTTCCACAAGATGGGGGAAAGATGGCTTCTCTTCGTGTGCGTAACACTGGAAAAGAACTTTTGGTATGCATATATCATGGGTGAAATAGTTGCAAATAAAGATAAAATAATAGAGAGTACAAGGAGGCAATCATATATGAATATTTACAGAGAAAAAGCAGTTGTGAAGACATACAACAAGCTCAGCAAGCTCCCATTAGGTGCTGTGACAGCACGAGGATGGCTGAGGGAACAGCTGCTGCGTAACAAGGATGGTATGGGCGGACATCTGGATGAATTGGAGCCGGATATGCTTGCAACCCCCTTCATTAATTATTCTTCCTTTAAGAAGCACCCTTTCCTGGGAGAACCGGAGCCATCGGTTGCTTCCGGCTGGTGTGGTGAGCTTTCCGGAAAATATTGGACGGGACTGATACAGCTTGCCTTTACACTGAATGATAAAGAACTTATCGAGAAGGCTGCCCGTTGGATTGAAGGTGTCCTGAAGCATCAAGAACCGGATGGGTATCTGGGAAGCTATGCTGCCGATAACGACCGTAGCGTTGATTATAATCCATGGTCTGCTACCTGGTGTTACCGGGCCATGCTCTCTTTCTATGAGGCCACCGGAAGACAGGATGTATTGGAGGCGGTTCACCGTGCGTTGCTCTGGTTCTGTGAGAACTGGAAGGATCACAAGACAGATTATGCCGG
>CAKSAI010000296.1 GCA_934434905.1 uncultured Lachnospiraceae bacterium
GTACTCCACCTCCACGGTCATGTCAAGGCCGCAGCGCTCACACACGACCTTCTCAAGAATCCGTATCACCTCATCGGCCTTCACTCCGGCCACCACAGATTCCTCCAGAACCAGCTTCATCTTATGATCCTGCGGGAACTCCATGGTGGCACAGCGCAGAAGGTTATACTCCAACAGGCTGTAAGCTTTCAGTTCTTCCAGAACACTGTCCTTGTACACTTCCATCAGTGTCCTCGGATTATACTGGGCCGACAGCAGATATTTCTCGATGATCTTCACCGTCATGTTTTTTGCAGGAAAAAGCTGTTCTCTGATCGCCTTTTCCAACAGAAAAACATCCCGCTTTTGAATCAGCCGGGTGCTCGTAATATAGACCCGCAGGCGGTCCTTGGCGCGGTTGGTGGAAACCTTGGTTACCACCACCTCACTCAAAAGGCTACGCAACTTAGGATCTATCTCCAGGGTTGGAAAAACTTCAAAAAACAGCTTTTGCATTTCTATCACTCCAATATTTTCTAAGCTTCGTTCCAATGCAGCAATTCATACCGCAATGCACCAAGCAATTCGTCCTCTTTCACCTTCTTGTAGACCTCGCCGTGCTTGATGATCAGTCCCTCGCCCTTGCCTCCGGCGATACCGATATCCGCCTCCTTGGCCTCTCCCGGGCCATTCACCACACACCCCATCACGGCTACCTTGATATCAAGAGGGATATCTGCCACCATATTTTCCACCTGGTTGGCTAATCCGATGAGATCGATACAGGTTCTTCCGCAGGTAGGACAGGATACCACCTCCACACCTCCGGTGCGAAGTCCCAGCGTTCTTAAGATGATCTTCGCTGACTTGATCTCCTCCAAGGGATCACCTGTCAGAGAAACCCGGATGGTGTCTCCGATTCCCTGATGTAAGATCAGTCCCAGCCCGATGCTGGACTTGATATTCCCGCTTATGATGGTTCCTGCCTCCGTGATTCCCACATGCAATGGGTACGAGGTCTTCTCGGCAATCAACTCATGGGCACGCACACACATCATGACATCCGAGGACTTAATGCTGATCACCAGATTGTCGTACCCCATGTCCTCAATAAGCTTCACCTTATCAAGCGCGCTCTCCACAATTCCCTCGGCTGTCACACCATGGTATTTCTCCACCAGCTCCTTTTCCAGGGAGCCGCTGTTGACGCCTACACGGATGGGAATATTGCGCTCCTTTGCCACATCCACCACTGCTTTGACACGCGCTCTGTCTCCAATGTTTCCCGGATTGATCCGAATCTTATCTGCCCCATGCTCCATGGCAGCAATGGCAAGCCGATAATCAAAGTGTATGTCCGCCACCAACGGAATAGCAATCTGCTTCTTGATCTCTGAGAGCGCCCTGGCGGCCTCCATATCCGGCACTGCACAGCGAATGATGTCACATCCGGCGGCGGTCAGCCGCTGAATCTGATCCACAGTGGCAGCCACGTCCTGGGTCTTTGTATTTGTCATGGACTGTATCAGAATCGGGTTACCGTTTCCGATGACACGGTTACCGATATGCACTTCCCTTGTTTTTTTTCGCTCCATTGGGGCTCCTTTCTCAGAACAACTTCCTTACATCATTAATTGTCACAACGGCCATCAGCAACAACAGAAGGATCAGTCCGACGAAATGAACCATGCCTTCCTTATCCGGATCCAGCTTCTTTCGACGGATAGCCTCAATAATGAGGAATACAAGCCGTCCGCCATCCAGTGCCGGTAACGGCAGCAGATTCATGACTCCCAGGTTCGCCGACAACAGGATCGCCATGTTCAGCATATTGATAAATACAAGATAGGCACCCCCCAGCTTGTTGGCCTCATCATAGGTATCTCCGATGGTCTTGACGATACCTACCGGCCCGGACACTTCATTGGCGCTGACCTTCCCGGTCACCAGCATCCGCAGGCTCTGGAATGCGGCATCGACCCAGTATTTTAATTCATAGGCGCTGTACTTGATGGATGTCAGGATATTTCCCTTCTCCGATACTCCGCTGCCATAGAACCCAACCAGATACCGCCCCTGCTCCTCGTCAAACCGCGGTGTAATGGTAGCTTCCCTGCGCTCGCCGTCGCGTTCATAGACGATCTTAATATCCTGGCCGGGATGGAATACGGGATACAGACTTACTTCCCGCCAGAGATGGATATGCTTGCCATTCATGGAGATAATGGTATCACCGGCCTGCATTCCTGCCTCCTGTGCCGGATAATTCTCGATCACATCGCAAACTTCAGGCTTGTCATAGCCATTGCACAGGATCAGGATCAGTGCTGCTACGAATGCAAGGATAAAGTTGAAGATGGGACCGGCTGCCACAACGCTGATCCTGGCCCAGACAGACTTCTTCTGGAAGGATCTTTCATCGTCACTGTCGCCATCCTCCCCCTCCATCATACAGGCTCCGCCAAAAGGCAGAAGCTTGATGGAATACTTGGTCTCGCCTCTGGTAATACCGAAAAGCGTCGGCCCTAAGCCCAGCGAAAATTCATTGACCCGAATGCCATTCTTCTTAGCCAGGAGGAAATGCCCCAGCTCATGAAACAATATAATTGCGCTGAAAATCAAAATTACGATTACAATCTTCAAATTACCACCTGCTTTCTATCCACTGATATACTTCCTGCTCGGTCTCAAGAATCCCCGCAATGTCCGGATTCCCCCGAAAAGCGATATGCTCCATGCTTCCCTGTATGATCTCCGGGATCTCCAGAAAGCTTATCTTCTCATTCAAAAATAACACGACTGCCTTCTCATTGGCTGCATTGAAAACAGTAGGCATATTTCCACCCGCCTGCATAGCCCGGTAAGCCAGTGCAAGCCCGGTAAAGGTATCCGGATCCGGCCGTTCGAATGTAAGCGTCGACAATTCATAGAAATCAAGCCGTCTGCCGCTTAACGGTCTGCGCTTGGGATAATACAGCGCATACTGTATCGGAAGCCGCATGTCCGGTGTGCCAAGCTGTGCGATCACCGCACCGTCCTCATACTCTACCATGGAGTGAATGACACTCTGCGGATGTACCACAACCTGAATCTGTTCAAGTTCCACACCAAACAGCCATTTGGCCTCCATCACCTCAAGTCCCTTGTTCACCAAAGTAGCGGAGTCGATGGTGATCTTTCTTCCCATAGACCAGTTGGGATGCTTTAAGGCATCCGATGGCCCCACATGCATAAGCTCTTCCCTGCTTTTCCCACGGAACGGACCGCCGGAGGCTGTCAGCAGGATCTTGCTGATCTTATTCCCATGCTCGCCATTCAGTGACTGGAAGATGGCACTGTGCTCACTGTCCACCGGAAGGATCGGCACATGCTTCTCCCTTGCCAGTGGCATGATGATATGTCCGGCTGTCACCAGCGTCTCCTTGTTAGCAAGGGCAATGGTCTTCCCTGCCTTAATGGCAGCCACCGTAGGCTGCAGTCCAAGCATGCCGACGATGGCAGTAACCAGGATCTCATACCCTTCCATCGTGGCAACGGTAATCAAGCCCTCCATCCCTGAGAGCACTTCCACGTTAAGATCTGCCACACGAATCCGCAAATCCCCGGCATCCGCCTCATCCCACAGCACGGCTGTCCTGGGACGGAATTCACGGATCTGCTGTTCCAGAAGCGTAATGTTCTTCCCGGCACAGAGAGCAACGACTTCGATATCCTTCTGTTCTCTTACAATCTCCAATGTCTGGGTTCCGATGGAGCCTGTGGAGCCCAGGATCGCTATTTTCTTCATAATACTCCTTATAGTAGGTATAGCGCCAAAAAGTAAATAATCGGCGCCGTAATGATCACACTGTCAAAGCGGTCAAGAATCCCGCCGTGTCCCGGTATCAGCCTGCCGTAATCCTTGATCTCATAATTACGCTTGATCGCGGAGGCCGCAAGATCCCCCACCATGGAGATCAATGCCCCGGCCGCACCGATTCCTGCCAGTCCAAATACTTCTGCTACCGTATGCTCCATGGCACCCTGGAATATAAATCCATAGATCAGCGTAAGGAGCGCAGCTCCCACCACTCCGCCGACTGCACCCTCAACAGACTTCTTCGGGCTTAGGATTGGTGCCATCTTATGCTTTCCGATGAGAACACCGACACAGTAGGCGCAGGTGTCACATCCCCAGGAGCAGAGGAATATCAGCCAGATCAGGTGAGCTCCCTTTGGCAAACTTCTGGTTAGATAGATACAGGACAGCATCACTGCCACATAGAAGAAGCCGAAGAATGCCGCCATCACCTGCTCGGCCGGATAGCGCGGAAATGTAAACACATAGACCGCCATCACTCCGATCATAAGC
>CAKSAI010000297.1 GCA_934434905.1 uncultured Lachnospiraceae bacterium
CCATACCGGTACGTTCACCGCGATACCGCGCTTCTCATATGCAGAAGTACCGGACGGTGTCGTGCCGTCTTCATAGGTCTTAACCACAGATACCGGTAATTTATTTCCTTCCTGAGCAGTAACAGCCTTCTGGATATTGTTTACGAAATCAACCGCATCCTGTCTGCTGCCTGCCGCCTTCTCGCCGGTAAGATCCTCATCCGCACAGTTCTTCCATTCGGCAGGAACTTCTACCTTCACAACCTGCTTGGCACCTGCGTCGATGGCAGCCCAGTTCTTCTGAACCACATCGTCACCCTTCTTGCCGTAAGTAGCCTTAGCGGCTGCCTTCATCAGCTCATTGGCCTTGTCAGCCGGAATGATGCCGGTCAACTGGAAGAATGCAGACTGAAGGATCGTGTTGATACGTGTCGGGCCCATGCCGGTCTCGATACCGATCTTCACACCGTCGATGATGTAGAACTTGATATCATTCTCAGCAATATATCTCTTTACCTGTCCCGGCAGATGCTTGTCTAATTCCTCTATGCTCCACGGGCAGTTCAACAGGAAGGTTCCGCCCGGAACAAGCTCCTGAACCATGTTGTATTTACGGATGTATGCAGGATTGTGGCATGCCACAAAGTTCGCCTGCTTGATCAGGTATGTGGACTTGATCGGTTTCTTTCCGAAACGCAGGTGAGACATGGTAACGCCGCCGGACTTCTTGGAATCATAATCAAAGTAAGCCTGTGCGTACATGTCGGTGTTGTCACCGATGATCTTGATAGAGTTCTTGTTCGCTCCAACGGTACCGTCTGCTCCCAGTCCCCAGAACTTACAGTTGGTAGTTCCTTCCGGAGTGGTAACAGGATCCTCTTTTACCTCCAGAGAAAGGTTTGTCACATCATCGATGATGCCGATGGTGAACATCGGTTTCTCGGTATTGTTGTATACGGCAATGATCTGTCCCGGTGTGGTATCCTTGGAACCAAGACCATAACGGCCGCTGTAGATGGTAACTCCGTCGAACTTGGAGCCCTTCAATGCAGCTACAACATCCAGGTATAACGGCTCACCCAGAGCACCCGGCTCCTTGGTTCTGTCAAGAACGCTGATCTTCTTCACGGAATCCGGAATAGCAGCGATCAGGGCTTCCTTGGAGAACGGACGATACAGACGTACCTTCACCAGACCTACCTTCTCGCCTCTGGCCATCAGGTAATCCAGTGTCTCGTCGATGGTGTCACATACAGAACCCATCGCGATGATAACATGCTCTGCGTCTGCAGCTCCATGATAGTTGAACAGCTTGTAGTCGGTGCCGATCTTGGCATTGACCTTATCCATGTATTCCTGCACGATAGCGGGCAGTGCGTTGTAGCCCTCGTTGCATGCTTCTCTTGTCTGGAAGAAGATATCCGGGTTCTGTGCGGAACCTCTCTGACATGGATGGTTCGGATTCAATGCATTCTTACGGAAAGCATCGATGGCATCCATATCCACCATATCCTTCAGATCCTCGTAATCCCATGTCTCGATCTTCTGGATCTCATGAGAAGTACGGAAGCCGTCGAAGAAGTTGATGAAAGGAATTCTTCCCTTGATGGCTGCGCAATGCGCCACAGGTGTCAGGTCCATAACCTCCTGCACGGAAGACTCACAGAGCATGGCAACGCCGGTCTGACGGCAGGCGTACACATCGGAGTGGTCTCCGAAGATAGACAGTGCATGGCTGGCGATGGCACGGGCAGATACGTTGAATACGCCCGGCAGACGCTCACCGGCAACTTTATAAAGGTTAGGGATCATCAGAAGCAGACCCTGAGATGCTGTGTAAGTGGTAGTCAGCGCACCTGCTGACAGGGAACCGTGTACGGTACCTGCTGCGCCCGCCTCGGACTGCATCTCGGTTACCTGTACGGTCTGTCCGAAGATATTCTTCCTTCCCTGTGTTGCCCATTCATCTGTGGCCTCAGCCATAACAGAAGATGGTGTGATCGGATAGATAGCCGCAACGTCGGTATACGCATAGGACGCATGAGCCGCTGCATGGTTACCATCCATGGTTTTCATAGATCGTTTCATTTCCCATTCCTCCTGGTAAATTTTTATAGCTTTGTTAATAGATTAACATTTTCTCCTCATATACTATAATCAGATACGAGGAAAAAATCAATACCTTTTCCGCCCTTTTCGTGTATTTTTCTTCAAACACCAAAATATAAGGCCGCCGTTATCAAGTATAGCAGATTTTGCCACGATTTTCCAATGTTTTTTCGAAAAACCTCTTGCAAAAACCTGGATTTACGTTAAAATAGAAACGATCAACAACCCGAAAGAGAGGTATTGCATACATGATAAGTGCAAACAACGTCACCCTGCGACTGGGGAAAAAGGCCCTGTTCGAGGACGTGAACATAAAATTTACGGAGGGAAACTGCTACGGTCTCATCGGCGCAAACGGCGCCGGGAAGTCCACTTTCTTGCGGATTCTTAACGGACAGCTGGAGCCCACCAGCGGCGATGTGATCATCACCCCGGGGCAGCGGCTCTCCTTCCTGCAGCAGGATCACTTCAAATACGATGAATTCACTGTGCTTGACACAGTCATCATGGGGAATAAGAGACTCTACGATATCATGAAGGAGAAGGATGCCATCTATATGAAGGAAGACTTCTCCGATGAGGACGGGATCCGCGCCAGCGAGCTGGAGGCGGAATTCGCCGAGATGGACGGCTGGAATGCGGAGTCAGATGCCGCCCAGCTCTTAAACGGACTCGGTATTGAGACCGAATCCCACTACCAGTACATGAAGGACTTAAACGGCGCCCAGAAGGTGAAGGTGCTGCTGGCCCAGGCATTGTTCGGCAACCCGGACATCCTGCTCTTAGACGAGCCCACCAACCATCTGGATCTGGATGCCATCGCCTGGCTGGAGGAATTCCTCATTAACTTCGACAACACCGTCATCGTGGTGTCCCATGACCGTTACTTTTTAAATAAGGTATGTACTCACACCGCAGATATCGACTACGGCAAGATCCAGCTCTACGCCGGAAACTACGACTTCTGGTACGAGTCCAGCCAGCTTCTGGTGAAGCAGATGAAGGAAGCCAACAAGAAGAAGGAGGAGAAGATCAAGGAGCTGCAGGAATTCATCTCCCGTTTCTCCGCCAACGCATCCAAGTCCAAGCAGGCTACTTCAAGAAAACGTGCCCTGGAGAAGATCCAGTTGGATGAGATCAAGCCCTCCAGCCGTAAATATCCTTACATCGATTTCCGTCCCAACCGCGAGATCGGCAACGAAGTGCTCACCGTGGAGGGTCTCTCCAAGACCATCGACGGCGTGAAGGTGCTCGACAATGTCTCCTTTATCCTGGGCCACGATGACAAGGTCGGCTTCGTGGGCGGCAACGAGATCGCCAAGACCACCCTCTTCAAGATCCTGGCCGGGGAGATGGAACCGGACGAGGGAAGCTACAAGTGGGGCGTTACCACCTCCCAGTCCTACTTCCCCAAGGATAACACAGAGATCTTCGACACTGATCTGATCATCGTGGACTGGCTGACCCAGTATTCCGAGATCAAGGATGCCACCTATGTCCGTGGCTTCTTAGGCCGTATGCTCTTCGCCGGCGAGGACGGTGTCAAGAAGATGCGGGTACTGTCCGGCGGTGAGAAGGTGCGGGTACTGCTGTCCCGGATGATGATCCAGGGTTCCAATGTCCTGATCATGGACGAACCCACAGACCATCTGGACATGGAATCCATCACGGCATTGAACAATGGAATGATAAAGTTCCCCGGCGTGATCCTCTTCGCCTCCCGTGACCATCAGATCGTACAGACCACGGCCAACCGGATCATTGAGATCCTGCCCAACGGCTCCATCATCGACAAGATCACTACCTATGACGAATATCTGGAGAGCGACGAGATGGCCAGAAAGCGCCAGGTCTACTCTACCAGCACGGATCAGGAGGCCGACGATTAGGCCCCTTCTCCGATGGAAAGAAATTGGAAACATGCGCCGCCAGGCACACATTATTCGCCCCCGAGGATATGGACTTTTTTTCGGAGTCCATCGTTTTCATTTGTACTTGCAGAACGATTTGTTATATGCTAACATGAAAGCAAAGATGTGTTGCCGGGAGGTAAAAGATTGAAAATGCAAAAAAAATTTAATACTACGGGGCTCTGTCTGCCCCAGTATCATTATATGGTAGATATCTCCGGAAAACTGGAAGCGATAGAGAAGATGATCGACGCAGGAAATTATTTTACCATAAATCGCAGCAGGCAGTATGGGAAAACAACCACCTTGGAAGCATTACGG
>CAKSAI010000298.1 GCA_934434905.1 uncultured Lachnospiraceae bacterium
TCCCTGTGTTAGCACAATTGTATTTTTGATTGTGTTAATATACCTATCACACTCGGAATCGCAGCCATTCACAAAGAAAACAATTTTTACATTTTCTTTCTGAAGTTTCTTAACATTAGCCTTCAGTCTATCTAATTCTGGATTAAAAATAACAATTCCACAAAGCATTACTCATTCTCCATAAGATGTTTTACAGTGCTTTCTTGATTTTCTGAATCAACTTATTTGGCAGTATAGATTTCAGCCGTACTTTTGGTTGAAAGCCAACTTTTATATGCTCTATAAACCCTGATTCATCGATACCTTTATAAAAGGTATCACGCGCTGTCGGTCTGCCACTCGGCCGCACCAGATTATGTTGCTTCACCATTCCCTCTTCCAGCGTTGCTTCCTCCACTTCTGCAAGATGGCGCATCATGTCAAAGAGTTTTTGGCCTTTTCCGGTATTGACAAATACACTGGATACGCCCTTTGGAGAATTAAAATCAGGGTGGCTTTTCGCAATCCCCCAGAAATCACCTACGGTCAAATCTCCCACGCGGCTTGTATTCGCATAGGCGCACTGATAACAACTCTCTCTATAACAGTCGCCATCCATAAAATGTTTACCATAGCGATCAAGGGAGAGTGTCTTTGTCTTTGTCTTTGTCTTTGTCTTTAGCAGATATTGTGTTCCCCAGCCTCGCTTATCTTTGGAACGGAAGTTGAAGTAAATTACTCTGCCTGCCGTCTGTTTGTTTTGGTATTCCAGATACTTTTTGAAAAATTTGGGAGAAGGCACACCGTGGCAAATCAGATCAACCGTATATAGATTTTCCGGATCGCCACCCAAGAAAGCATACAAGCCAGCAATCTGACAGGGTGTTCCTGTAAAAAGCACCGTTTTTCCCTCAGCGAGTCGCTGTTTGGCCTTTGCATAGCTATCTTTCGGGTCAGACTGAACATACTTAGAGGATTGGAGTTTTTCTCTTTCAGCATCGGCTGTTACTTCAATGTGGCCTACTGCCAGCTGTTCATCATAAGCGGCACCGTAGACCACGCCGCCCATTTGCAAGACAACCTTTGCCGCGCTGTCTGCTGCGCCGCCGGATGCGGACCGCATAATATCCGCATCATTTTCATTGCGCCACGCCCAGACTTTTTTGGGGGTGTTCCGATGAAAATCTGTATTCTCTACAGGACACTTTTTTAAGCACAGCTTGCATTCAATACAGCTTTCTTCATCAACAGACGGATACCAAAAGCCCTCTTTGTTTTCTACCATAGAGATACAGTGTTTCGGGCAGCCTTGCTCACAGCTTTTGCATCCCACACATTTTTCTTTTATCCTCGATATGTTTTCCATTTTATCCCTCTAAATTGCTTCGCAGATACTCCTTCGCCACTTTCCTATGTGCTTTCAGCAGCTCGTCAACCTTTGCGTAATCAATCACTTTTTCATTGATATTTTCCGCATCTTCAATTTTCGTCGTCATACGATTCGCCAAGCCCAATCGCTCCAGCAAATCACTCAGTTTTTCTTCATTGCCGTAACTATCGCCTACACTCTTACGAATCAGTGTTGTAAATGGACGGTGTGTAATCACCGAAAAAATGCTTCCGTGGAAGGTATCAGTAATGACCTCGTCTGCATTTCTGAAATATGCCAGAACCTCAAACGGTGAGCAATCCACAAAACGGTCTGCACATTTCTGAATGCCGCCGATTGCATAGACTTTCAGATTCTTTTTCTTTGCATAAGCAGAAATCCAGTCTGCCTCCTCATTAGAAATACGGCCTGCATACGCATACAGAATCAGATACTTCTCGTCCACCCGAATCTGCGGTATTTTATCACAGCAGTTCATGTAGTCATAGGTCAAAACTGGGTCCAAGTTATAGACAGGCTCTTTCCCTGTAAGCTGCTCCACAATGGCTCCAGAATTCGCATCTCGTACAGAAAGCGCATCAAATTTCTTCAAAAACTCTCCAACTTCATCAGCTTTTTTATACTTTGTCAATTTTTCCAGCGTTGTATTGCCGAAGGATGCCGCATAAGTGATAAGCCTCTTCGCATGGTTATCTTTTCCAAACAATTCTGGTGAATAACCGACGTTAGAATTTTTTTGGATGCAGTTGAAAACCTCATCACTGCCAATCACAAGGCAATCCAACGTCGGGTTATAGTTCATTTCATCCATAATTCCTAAAAGCGGCATATACTTTTTGGCAAAAGACTGCTTATACCGGATAAATGCCAGTTTATGCGCAAGCGGTGCCTGATACCGAAAAGTTTCCAATCCTTTTTCCACCTTTCGGACAAACTTATTTTTGCTGTCAGCATTTTCCGTGATTACGGGTGTACCCACATGGTAGTCTACAAACTCTACTTTGCAACTCAATTCTTCAATCAGCTGCTTTAATGCGTATGCCTGCAAAAACGATCCATAGTTTGCAATGCGTTGCATCGACATGATTCCAACTTTTTTCATCCATTTATCCTCAATACAATTCGTTTACCAGCTTCTCTAGTTCTTCATTGAACTTAGCATTGTTGCTACTCATACCATGTCCCATACCTGCAACAATCTGGTCATAGTTCGTAATAATATCTCCCAGCGTATTGATGTCTTCCACCGGAATAATCGTTCCCATTCTCTGTGCCACATTCCTTGCAAACTCAACCTGATGGTCGTTCACATGCTCATTAAACTGATGCTGGCGCGGTACAACGATGGGCGTTTTCCCTACCTGCAATGGCATGATAAAACTTGCTGGACCACCGTGGGTAATCACAATACGGGCATCAGCCACATTCTTTACCATCTGCTGATATGGAATCAGTTTGCTCCACTGGCAGTATTTCGGCTCATATGTACTAAATCCAGTTTGGATAATAACATCATCTTCGATAACACCATCACGTTTTAACTCGTCCACTTTTTGAATCAAACGATTGAATGGCTGCTCATGCGTTCCTACCGTCACAAAAATCATTACTTCTTACCCCTACTTAGAAAATACTGCCGAGGTTGACCGCTTTTGGATAAACCTCTTTCTGTTCTTCCCACTGCACAACAAATTTGTCCGCAATTGGGTAAACCATCTTTCCTGTCATTGTCGGCTTATCAATCCGATCAAAGACCTCAATGTAAATCAGCTTTGCACCCATCATCTTTCCAATGTAGAAGAAAGGAACCGCAACTGCTGCGCCGCAGGAAATAATCAAATTCGGTTTCTCCTTGTGAAGCACATCCCATGCAATTTTCGTATTTTTAATCAGCGCTTTCAGGCTTCTGTTGGTCGGATAATAGCAGGGATACATTTTTTCGCCTTCAAGTAGGCTTCTTGCATCCTCCTTGTCAAAAGTGACCCAGAAATGATCCTTGTCCTTCCAAAATGGCTTTAACATGTAAAGGTGGGTTAAATGTCCGCCAGATGAACCCACCAAGCACACTTTTATTTCATCTTTTTTCTTCATCTGACTCTCTCCTTTAAAAAATTTCATTCGTATCGTAATAATGTTTTAGGAACTGCTTGGTATATTTCGGGAAACAGTCCTCGCCTTTACTCGTAACAACGTCCACTTCTCATACATTCGATTTTGGTGTCATTTCAGACAACACAAATAACGGATAGGTTCGTACACCTGTCCGCCGGCTGTCACCCCACCCTCATGGTCGAGATTTCTTCCTGCGCGGCATTTCTGCCATCTCGTTTCTCCAACCGTTTTCCTTCCATGTACTATTTTTTACTCCCCACGCCCCAGCAAGCACACCTTGAAGGTCTTAAAAATAATCTTCCAATCCACCCAGAAGCTGCGCTCCTTGACATACTTCACGTCCAGATCCATCCACTCTTCAAAGGAGAGGTCATTGCGGTGCGGAGCGATCTGCCAATAGCAGCTCAAGCCAGGAGTTACATACAGGCGCTGCTTTTCGTAGTCGCCGTACTGCTCCACCTCGCGGGGAAGTGCCGGGCGAGGGCCAACGATGCTCATGTCGCCCTTCAGGATGTTCCACAGCTGCGGCAGCTCATCGAGACTGGTCTTGCGGATAAACTTGCCCACACGGGTAATGCGGGGGTCGTCCTTGATCTTGAACACAGGACCATCCATCTCGTTTTGATCCAGCAGGTCATCCAGTTTTGCCTCTGCATTGGGACACATGGAGCGGAACTTATAGAACTTAAAGGGCTTTCCGTTGCGGCCGATGCGCTCCTGACTGAAAACAGGACCAGCAGACGGGTCATCCACCACAATTGCGATGGCCGTAGCCAGCATGACCGGCGACAGTACCACCAGTGCCAGCGATGACAAGATCACGTCCTG
>CAKSAI010000299.1 GCA_934434905.1 uncultured Lachnospiraceae bacterium
ATATCCTGATGCATGGCGCGGTTTTCGTCCATGACAAATATATTTTCGCGTTCCAGGATATCCCTTGCCGGAAGATCGCTTTGTGTTTTAATCGGCATAATATCACTTTCTTTCTTTAAAATACGTAAAAATCATTATACCATGGAACTTAAAAAAAAGCAAACACCGTTGAAGAGCGATTTGCAGCAAAGTAAAATGAAGAAAAATAAATAAAAGGCTTGAAAATCCTATATTGAAATGCTAAAATCTATCTCGGAACTATAGAAAACCCACACAACCTGGGAAGAAGAACAAAGGAGCAAGCAAGGAAATGCAGACAATTTTATTTCAGGGAGATTCCATTACGGACGCTGGCCGTTCCAGAGAAGATAACATGAATGCAGGAATTGGATATCCGACACTGGTAAAGGGTGAATTAGGTTTTGAATATCCGAACCAGTACATCATGTACAACAGAGGAGTCAGCGGCAATCGTGTGGTCGATGTGTATGCAAGAATCAAAGCAGATATCATCAATCTGAAACCGGATGTCATGAGTATCCTGATCGGCGTAAATGATGTATGGCATGAATTTGGCGGGCATAACGGCGTGGATGCAGAGAAATATTTTAAAATCTATTCCATGCTGATTGAAGAGGTCAAGGCAGCTTTGCCGGATGTGAAGATCATGATCTTAGAGCCCTTCGTATTGCGGGCCGCTGCAACAGAGAACTCGGAGGAGGAACCTGACAGATGGAATATCTTCCATACGGAAGTGCTCAAGCGGGCGGAAAAGGCAAGAAAAATTGCCGAAACATATAATCTTCCATTTATCCCCCTGCAGGATAAGTTCGAGGAGGCTGCGAAGCTGGCTCCCAATGATTACTGGCTGCGGGACGGTGTACATCCCACAACTGCTGGCCATGAGCTTATCAAGAGAGAATGGATCAAGACCTTTAAGAGTTTGTAAGTGATAACACGAACTAAGACTTCGGATATCTGTCGATATCTTTCCTTCCCGGCGTACCAGGGTGCGCCGGGATTTTTATATCATGAAAAAGGGAAGGCTTGTAAGCATTAAAATTACGATTGCCGCAAAGTCTCTGCCGATATCACTCCGGCAAGCTCCCCGGCATCACAAAGACGATGGAAATACTGCTTCCCAAGCTTCCCTTCCGTGCAGATGACATAGGAGGCCTTTGCGTGCGCGATCATTCTTTTGCGCACCATATTTTCCTCCTGAGAGATGTCGGTGAGGATGCCATCCTTAGACAATCCCCGGCAGGAGAAGAAGCAGATGTCCGCGTAGTATTGTTCCACGCCGCAGCAGGCGCTTTCGCCTACGAAGGCCAGGCAGGAGTTGAATACCGTACCACCGGTGCCGATACAGTGGATATTGCATTCGGCAAGTCGGGTAAGGGCCTTGATGCCGTTGGTGATCACGGTGAGATCTTTTTTTGCTGCGAGATATGGGATGATATGATAGGCACTGGTGGAGGCGTCCAGGAAGACGACATTGCCATTCTGCACCAGGCTTGCGGCATATTTTGCCAGCTGAACCTTTTCATCGGACTGTTCCAGCTCCCGCAGAAGAAAGGGAATCTTGATCTGTGAAATGTTGTTTTCATCCAGGATCGCACCGCCGTGAACACGGTGCAGCAGGTGCTGGGATTCCAGACTGTTGAGATCCCGGCGGATGGAGGCCTTGCTGGTGTACATTTTCTCGGCAAGTTCGTTTACGGAAACTTTCTTCTGTTGAATCAGGGCTTTTAATATCTCAATTTCACGTTCTTCGTTCATTTTGAATCTCCAATCAATCAACCATGTGATCGTTTTGTCATTTTGGGCGCAAATAATTGCACCTTTGATCGTTTTATTATAAAATGATTGAAAACAAATGTCAATGAACAATTACAGGAAGAAAGTGAACAGAGAGGATGGAACTGGATTTTAATCACATAGGAGGCGCTTATACGAATCCGGATCAGAACAAGGGCATGCTGGTGGATATGCATACGCATTCCAGGAATTCCCATGATTCGGAGTGTCCGGTGGCCGATATGGCGAAGGCACAGGCAGAACGTGGAATAGCAGCCTTTGCGGTGACCGATCACTGTGATATTCTGGATTACCCGGAGAAGGATGTACTGGGCTGTATCAAAGAATCTGTCGCGGAGGCGGAGCGTGAGGATGGAAAAGTGATCCGCGTGCTGAAGGGAATTGAACTTGGGGATGGCATCTGGCATCCAAGGCTGGCAGAGGAGGCCATGAAGCTTGCGGATTATGACGTTGTGATCGGTTCCGTACACACGGTGCTGTACAAAGGATATACCAGGAAGGATGCCTATTCCAGAGTGGATTTCTCCCGGATGCCGAAGGAAGATGTCTACAATTACCTGACCATGTATTTCGAGGATATTTTAAAGATGCTGAAGCTGCTTCAATGCGACATCATGGCACATCTTACCTGTCCGCTGCGCTATATCACAGGGAAGTACGGAATCGAAGTTGATATTACACGCTTTGATAAGCAAATAGATGAGATCATGGAGTATATTATCAGTCATGGCATTGCCATGGAGATCAATACCGCTACCTGGATACCATATCATTATACGATGTCGGATGAGCGGATACTGAAGCGTTTTGTAGAGCTGGGGGGCTACCTTGTGACCCTGGGTTCCGATGCTCATGTGGCGGCGAATGCAGCCAGCGGGTTTGCGGAGGCTGTTGCCATGCTAAAAAGAAACGGGATAAGTAATATTTTTTATTTTGAAAAAAGGACACCAATCGCGTGTGCGATTGAATGAGGAAAGGAGCGTACAATGAAAGCAGCAGTATTCTATGGGAAAGAAGATTTGCGGATTGAGGAGCTTCCGATACCCGAAATAAGGGAGGATGAAGCGCTGGTGCGGGTGCATGCCTGCGGGATCTGCGGCACGGACGCCCACATCTTCTGCGGAGATGAGGGAGCAGCCCAGACGCCTGCGGGGACAGTTTTGGGTCATGAGTTCGCCGGCGAGATCGTAGCGCTTGGGAGAAAGGTCAAAGGATTTCGGAAAGGGGATCGTGTCTGTATCGATCCAAATAAACTGTGCAACGAGTGCCATTACTGCAAGAGCGGCGTGGGTCATTTCTGCGAGCATATGATTGGAATTGGAACTACGGTGAACGGGGGCTTTGCAGAGTATTGTGCCGTGTCGGCCTCTCAGCTGTACCGCTTCCCGGATACACTATCCTACGAGGCCGCAGCCATGACGGAACCGGTGTCCTGTTGTCTTCATGGTATTGATCTGTGCAATATCCGTCCGGGCAGCACGGTGGCGGTCATCGGCTGTGGGATGATCGGGCTTCTGATGATCCAACTGGCACGCCTTTCCGGTGCGTCCACGATCATTGCCGTCGAGCCCATTCCGGAGAAGCGCAGGATGGCGCTTTCGTTGGGGGCCGATTATGCCTTTGACGCGCGGGCTGAGGATTTGAAGGAGCAGCTTCACAGCGTGACGGATCGCATCGAGACCGTCATCGAATGTGTAGGCCGGAAGGTGACGGTAGAGATGGCTGTGGATATTGCAGGAAATGCGTCCACGGTCATGCTGTTCGGACTCACTGCGCCGGAAGATGAGGTGGCTATAAAGCCGTTTACCTTGTTTAAGAAGGAGATTACCCTGAAAGCATCCTATATTAATCCATATACCTTTTCACGTGCCCTGGAGCTTATCGGCAGCGGACGGCTGGATGTCAGCTCCATGGTGTATGCAAAGCAGCCCGTCGAGGAGCTGCCGGGAATACTGGCAGACGGGAAGAAGCGGGCAACAGGAAAGTATGTGATCGTCCTATAGGGGGTCAGGAGGAAGAGAAACGGTGAATATTAGAATCATAGATAACAACTATGTACAGCATGCGGCACTTTTGAAGAAGAGTATCATGGAAAGAATCCCGGCAGAGTTTGAAGAGCGCGGAATGACAATAGAACTCTGCGTAAATAAACAACTGGGAACAGCAGAGAGCTATTTCATTACTTCCGAAGCAGAGGGTTATAGGATTACAGGAGTCGATGACGCAGGACTATATTATGGAATCGGAAAATTTCTGCATACGGCAAAATGGTCTGCAGAAGAATTTGCTCCGCAGCCGCCTGAGGGCGTAAAGAGTCCGGCCTGTAGTTTTAGGGCAATGTATTTTGCGGTGCATTTATTTAATTGGTATGCAAATGCTCCGATAGAGGAATTGGAAAAATATTTGGAAGAGCTTCTGCTATGGGGATACAATACAATTGTTCTTATCATTCCGGTAATTGATATAGAATCATTTGACGATAGACTTTACA
>CAKSAI010000300.1 GCA_934434905.1 uncultured Lachnospiraceae bacterium
GCTGTACTTGCGGTGTCTGTGAACCACGCGAAGGTGGTTCCGATGAGCATTGCCATGCACATAAGGATAGCCAGTGCACTGGAAATCAATGCCCGCTTGGTTGATTTTTCTTTTGTCATTGCTTTATCCTCCTTGTTCACATTTTTCAATGGCATTATGTAGTCACGCTTTGCGTGTTTGCACCTCTGTAATGTCGGACGGCTTTTCGTCCTTTGCTCCGCTGCCTTCGCTTCCCGCCATCTGGGCTTTCAGCTCCATCAGCTCCTTCATCATCTTCTGCGTTTCGGCGCGTTCCGCTTCAATCTTGTCGCGCTCGGCCTGCAGCTCAGCCTGCTGCTCGGACTTGTATTTACGGAACAGCCGGATACAGCGGATTCCTTCCATTAAGATCAATAACAGGAATGGAAGAAGAATACACACGATATATCCGGGTGTCGTCTTCAGGAATTGAAAAAAGGTGCCGACCTTCGGGATATGCCCCTGGTATTTGCCCAGCACATATGGATAGGTAACGACGGTTTCATCATCGGTATCCGTCGTAGTACCGTATGTGATAAAGCCCGGCTCGCCGTTGGCATCCGTTGTCAGCTTCCGTATCTTATGGGTAACCGTCTTGCCATAGTTTGCGGTGTTCTGTGAGGTGTAGGCGATAATGTCCCCCTCTTTCAGTGTAGAGGCATCCACCTCCTTAATGAGCACGAGATCACCGGCATCGAAATCGGTCTTTTTCATAGAGTCGGACAGTACGATAAACGCCTTGTAGCCGAACAGATTGCGATCGGCACGGTCAAAGGTGGCAACCGACACGATGGTAAAGACCATCATGCAGACAGCAAGTGCAACAATCAGCCACACCACTATATTCCGTACAATTTTTAACACTTTCATTCACAAGTCCCCTTCTCTTTCTATTTTAGTTTTAAAGATTTTCCTATATTAGCTTTAAGGATCTACCTCTTCACTCAAACAGTCTGTTTGGATTATTCTTGGTCTGCGTTGCATCGGCACACATGGTGAACGTCAAGTCGAGATTCTGCGCTTCATTGCCCTTCTCTTCCGGGAAGTGAAAAATCACGGTCAGGTTACGCCGTTCACCAATCTTCAATGTATCATCAGCAGCGATCACGTTTTTCCGTGTAAGTTCATTTGCCGTGCCGCTGTAAAGCGTTTTTTCACCATCCTTGATCGTCACGGTCAGCACATCGGCAAGACCACCGCTTACATTGTCAAAATAGATCTTGTAATAAACATCCCATGTGCTTTCGTTCTCGATGAAAAAACTCTTCTCGACGGTCATTCCCGGTTCAAACAGAAATTCGTGTTCCTGTATAACAGGCTCGCCGTTGTTGAGGTTGATCCTTACTTCACCGGTATGGAACAGATTGTTCTCAACCGACACGGTGGCATAAACAAGTGCAAAAGTGGTAATTGCAAGACACAGTGCAAGGATGATGATAGCCACAATGCCGCCGGTCAGTCTTTTTGCGGTTTTGGAATCATTCATACTTTTTCCCCTCCTTACGTCTGCGGATAACAATCAAAGCAGCCAATGCAGCTCCGGCAGCAAGAGTAAGAAGCACCCAAAGCATAATGTTCGAACTGTCCCCTGTCTTCGGTCCGAGGTTGCCGGTCTCTTCGAC
This sequence comes from uncultured Lachnospiraceae bacterium, assembly GCA_934434905.1. GTDB lineage: Bacteria > Bacillota > Clostridia > Lachnospirales > Lachnospiraceae > 14-2. The sequence goes on from CAKSAI010000300.1 coordinate 1,641, forward strand.
CCACCAGCGGAAGTCGGCAACCAGATCCTTGTTCTGATAATCATTGCCGACGGATGTATCAAGGTAGGCGGTGATTTCATAATAAAGCTCATCGGTTGTTCTTTCACGGGATGCCAGCTGATATGAAACGCTTTCCGGCATATCCCGCATAAGACCGTCATACATTGTCTCTCCGCTTGTCAGCAGCGTGATCCTGACTTTCAGCACCTCCGCAAGCTTCTCATAACCCGGACGAACGTCAGCGTGGTAATGGACTGTGACCTTGTCCTGATACGAGACCTGCACTCTGTAATACCGGGTTATTGCATCACCGGGGAACATATTGCCAACGTTAAATGGCATATTTTCCTGCGGCTGTTTATTGTAAAGGCTGATTGTGGCAGCTTCCTTCTTAGCAGTTGTATTTGCCGCTGTATTCTGCGCATCCTCCGAATCCCGGTTTGGATTGTCTGCTGTGCTGTCTGCGCTGCCCGTTGTATCTGTATCATCAGCCATACCTTCGTCCGGCGTGATCAGATTATCCGGCACGGTGACGGTCGCATGTTTATTTTCCATAACATGGTTATATATAAGCGTTCCGGCAAGAGCAGCAAGGCTCAGCACAAGCAGTACTGCCAAAATGATGATAACCGCTTTTACTCTGTCCTTCTTTTCTTTCTGCTCCACATGCTCACGCCCTTTCCGCTAAAGCAAATTTGCCTGTCTGAGATACACAAATCCCAAACAGGCAATGACACGCCAACAGGCTTTGTGTCCCGGCTTTTCAGCCGGTTTACCAGGTATTCTATCTTAAAAAATCACTTTCGGTAAACACCTTCTCAAAAGGTACACTTTATGATTTCCTAAAAAACGACCATATTTTAGCACATAAATTTTCGGTTTTCAATAGCTTTTTTGAAAAAAATGTGTGTTTTTTTTCTGCATTTTTTGTTTGTTTTTTTCTCCTTGCAATTATCCTGCTATGACGATAAAATATGAAATAACGAGATCGCTATGGTCTGTATATGAAATACAGCGCAAAACAGATAAGAAAGAGGTTTTCATTTATGAGATTGAGAAATATTCCCGGTTCACGGGAGGTTATCGCGGAAAACGACTGGTGCATTCAGGAACCGGAGGTTCAGAAGGGAAACTGGCATTCCCTGTTTGAAAACGAACACCCCATTCACATCGAAATAGGCATGGGAAAGGGCCAGTTTCTGATTGCGCTGGCAGAACAGAACCCCGATATCAACTATGTCGGCATTGAGAAATATTCCAGCGTGTTGCTGCGTGCCCTGCAAAAATTGGAGGAAACGCCACTTGATAACATCCGCCTTATCCGCATGGACGCCGAGGATATCACTGCGGTATTTGCCCCAGACGAGGTAGACCGGATCTATCTGAACTTCTCCGATCCCTGGCCTAAGGATCGGCATGCCAAACGCCGGCTGACTTCCAAGGAATTCTTTGCCCGATATGAGCAGATTTTAAAAAAAGACGGCCTTGTAGAATTCAAGACCGACAACGTACCCCTGTTTGATTTTTCTCTGGAGCAGGTAGAGCTGGCCGACTGGAAACTCTTTGCCTGCACCCGGGATCTGCACCACGACCCGGCTATGAACGAAGGGAATATCATGACAGAATACGAAGCGCGATTCTCCGCCCTGGGGAATCCCATCCACAAGCTGATTGCTTGCCGATAAAAGGGTTCTTTACATGCCGACTTCGCTTTACTCTTCGCCCGGGAATTCCCATTCCCGAATGTCAAGCGGCTCTCCCGGCCGCTTGACGATAAAGTTCTCGTCCCACTGACCTTCCAGCAGCTTCTCCAGTATTCTTGTGGATCCGGCCACCGTCTCTGTGGATAAGTCCAGCCGTTTTGCTGCTTCCTGTGCATAATTCTGCGTAGCGGTCAGTTCATAGCACCCGGTATCGATCACTGCTATTTTTTCATAATTCCCATACATCGTTTTCAGAATCTCTTCTGCTGCCTCCTGTCCATATGTCGCTATATAATTATCATACTGCGCCAATATAGCTTCCGGATCCTGCGTCCAGGCGCGGGTGAGATAGATGCTCCCCGTCTCGGTAAACCCACGGGTCTTCCTCCGGCTCCGGCACAACAGCATATTAACACAGTCATCAAACCGCGGCAGTACAAGCGTCGCATGTGGGCTCACCAGTCCCGCTGTGCCATTTCCGCACAATCCGAAAGTAAGAAGTATCTCGTCCTGATCCTGAAGCCCGTCAATCAATGCCTGAATCTTCTTCCGCAACTCCTGAGGCGAACGGTGATAGCCGCGCTCCACCCAGACCACCGGAATCCGACAGCCTGTTGTTTCATATATTTTCTTGATCTCATCCTCCACCATGGCACATGCGATCAGCGTCCGTTTCATAGCTGCCTCCTTTGATTACCTGCTCTGGTTACGGGAAACCCGAACTTTGGTTTTCTTCATTTTATCATAAAATTTCCAACAACGAAATATACTATAACTAACAATCCATAAAAAGGAGATTCCCTTGCCTGGCCATAAAAAAAATCTGAAACAGAAGCTCTCTGACCTCACCTATGCCAAGCCAGCCATGAATAAACGTTTTCTGGAATTGCGGAAAAGCTTTCGGGAAGTATCCGATCTGCTGGGCGAAAAGAAAAAGAAGTAACCGAAATTT
>CAKSAI010000301.1 GCA_934434905.1 uncultured Lachnospiraceae bacterium
CAGACCAACCCCGGCCACGATTACATATGTCACGAAGAACAGGATGCTTCTCCAGGAAATACTGGATCGCTCCACACCCTTTGTTGGTCTTACCAACTGGGTTATGGCTGCAATCAGCGCCGTATTACAGACAATGGAGCCAAAAGCATTGCCGGCCGCCATATCGCCCGCCCCGGAAAGCACTGCTGTAGTAGAAGTCAAGATCTCCGGTAGCGTAGTTCCCAGGCTCACAATCGTCGCTCCCACGATGATCTGAGGAATTCCAAGCTTCTTTGATATCACAATAGATGAATCCACAAATCGATCACCGCCAAACATGATAAGCAGCAGGCCAAGTACAAACAATGCCACACAGATCACCATGTTATCTGCCAGAAATTCCATAAATGCTGTTTCATTGGAAAGCATATTTCGAAATTGTTCTACAAATAGTTTCATTCTCTTCTCCTTTCATCATCCCATCAAATGTTCTATCAGAATTTTAATACCAATCAGAATCAGAATAATGCCGCCTGCAATCTCAGCCCTGTTTTTATAGCGGCTCCCAAAAATATTACCGACGAACACACCGACAATCGACAGCACGAAGGTGGTGCAGCCAATGATCGTGATTGCAAGAACAATATTGACGTTCAAAAAGGCAAAGGTGATTCCCACCGCCAGAGCGTCAATGCTGGTGGCTACTGCCATAACAAACAATTCCTTGAGATCCAGCTTGCTCTCTGTTTTATGAATCTCTTCTTCCTCCGCTTTGCAGGCATCTATGATCATTTTCACGCCCAGAAGCACCAGCAGACCAAATGCAATCCAGTGATCAATCGCTGTGATATACCGTTCAAACTGTCTGCCCAGCAGCCATCCGGTCAGCGGCATGATTGCCTGAAATCCTCCGAAGAACAACGCGATCACAAAGCAGTGTGCCTTGTTTATCTTCCGCATGTTCAACCCCTTACAGACCGAAACAGCGAAGGCATCCATGGAAAGCCCCACACCGATCAGAAAAAACTCAATAATACCCATTTCCTTTACATCCTCTCTTTTTGTATTTTATATGACAAAAAACTCATGTATGCCAAAGCATACATGAGTCTCATTCTTTACGATTTGCCAGGTCTTTACGGCTATCGCCTGACCAGGATTGTTGACAAATCACGCTGCGCGCGAATTACTCCCTCACGAAATCTTTTTCCAATATACAGGAAAAACCCTGTTTTGTCAACCCAAAAGTTCTTTTTTTCAACAGTTCAGCCAGAAAAAGCTTCTTTGCAAATGGCACGAACGAAACTGTTACCTAATCCGCAAAGTGGATATGCCCCTGCAGCCACACCACTCCTTTAAACCTACGGCCGACAGTCGGCTCACCCATCAGGTCTGCACTGTTGATGCAGATGTCAAACAGAATATCATTGCATTTCAGGCTCAGCAGATATACCTTCTCGTGCGTCATGCAGTTCTCAATAGCGTGAACCTCCATTATCTCACCCAAAATGCTGTACTGGTCGCTCTCTATCCCGTACGGCATAAAATAAGAGTTCACAATAGTCAGCACATCTTCATACATGATCCTGCGGGAGATTTCGGAATATAAATCAATATCCTCCAGCGTAAGGCTTTCTATGGCCTCCTCATCTCCCTCTCTCGCCGCTGCGATCAGATGATTACGCTCCCTTGTCAGACTATCATCTGTCTTTGTTCTGATCCGACCCTTCTCAATGGGCAATAATATCTTGCCGGATACAGACAGACCGGATAGCGTGGTTGCAATATTTATCTCATCCAGATTCTTATTTTTCCCTTTATTGAGATATTCCATTACATTCTGAAGATAGAAAATTAAGGTAACTCCAAGCTTCATATCATCACAGATGCCCGCATAAGATTCCTTCTCTGCATGCTTCTCTACCTCCACCGGCTCCATGGTGCTGATGCCGGTTCCCAGCAAATAAGGATAGTAATAATCGGCTTCGAATGTATCATCCTCTGTATATTCACCGCGCACAGCAATCCCGATAAGCTCTCCATAATCCCTGCAAAGCTCTGCGTAGACATTGCCTTCCTCGTCTTCTGAGATTACCTTGCGGTCAGGATGATCAATCACATCCTGGATCAATGCATCTATCTGTTTCTTCTTTTTTAATTTTCCAAATCCTATACTTCTCAGGAAACTATGCATATTATCCCTCTTTCTTTGTTCCCATAGCCTCATCTAAGGCTTCCTTTTCCTCCTCTGACAGAAGAATGACGGAATTTCCCTTGATGACCTCCTTGATATACGTGTAACAGCCCTCTCTGCTGTGAACAGCATTAAGAATAAACCCATCATTCACCTTGTTCAGCATAGCCAGGGAAAAACTCAGCTTTCCTCCCATCTCATGGAACGCATCATATTTTACCATACCAACCTTCTGATACGTCTTATTGAGATTATGAAAGATCTTATCAATATTTTTCTTATTTTCCTTGTTGCTTTCGATCAACTCTTCGATCTCATTTACTCTTTGAACAAGGTTGTCCTCCAGGGAACGGCAGTCCTTTCCCATCATGAATTTCTTGTATTTCTTTTTCAGCTTACTATTTTGTACCATGATGATAATTACCAGTACAAACAGGATTATGATAACTGCCACCATCCCCAACATAATATAAGCTGCATATTAATCTATCATATTAAAAAACTCCATAACGATACGGTCCTTTCCGATTTTTAGAACATATGTTTGTTATTCGTGAATAGAAGAAAATAGTTCCATGATTCTTTCCAATTCATTTCTGTTATAATATTCTATTTCGATTCTTCCCTTATGCTTTCCCTTTTGATGGATATTTACCTTTGTCCCCATAATATTTTTCAGCTTTTGTTCAAGATCCTGATATATGATAGTCATGGTATCGTCCGCAGACTTTTCCTTCTCAGGTGTATCCATCTTCTGCTTCTGGAGCTTCTTGATTAATTTCTCTGTCTCACGGACGCTCAACTTCTCATCAAAAATCTGCTGTGCAATGAGGTACTGCTTTTCAGCATCGTAAATTCCCAGCAATGCTCTGGCATGTCCCGTGCTGATCATGTCGTCGATCACCATCTGCTGTACACGCTCGTCCAGTTTCAGTAAACGCATGGAGTTGGTAACTGCTGTTCTGGACTTTGAAACCCGCTCTGCTACTTCATCTTGCTTCAGATTAAACTCATTCAGGAGACGCTTATAGGCCATTGCCTCCTCGATTGGATTCAGATTCTCGCGCTGGATATTTTCTATTAAAGAAATCTCTACGATCTCCTGGTCTGTCAGATCCTTGATAATAACAGGTACTTCCTTTAAGCCTGCCAGCTTTGATGCTCTCCATCTCCGCTCACCGGCAATAATTGCATAATAATCTCCTTTATCCTGTACCAGCAATGGCTGCAGAACACCAAACTGCCGAATAGATTCTGATAACTCCTGCAGAGAATCTTCATCAAAATTTTTTCTTGGCTGATCCCGGTTTGGTTCTACCTTTGCTATATTGACATATATTTCATTCTTTGCTTCTTTTGCAGACTGGGTTGCAGCCTTCTCTCCTACCTTATCCTCAATGAGACTATCCAGTCCCTTTCCTAATCCTTTTCCTAATCCACTCTTTTTTTGTGCAGCCATTTTAATTATCCTCCCTTTCTATTACCTCTCTTGCCAGCAACCGATAGCTCTCTGCTCCGGTTGATTTTGAATCATACAAGTTAATAGGAAGCCCGTGGCTGGGAGCTTCTGCCAATCGGATATTTCTTGGGATAATAGTTTTATATATTGTAGTATTAAGATTATTCTTTACATTTTCAACCACCTGTAAGGACAGGTTTGTCCTGGCATCGTACATTGTGAAAACAACCCCCTCCATATGGAGACTTGGGTTCAACCTCTGTTGTACCAGAGATATGGTGTGTAACAACTGACTCAAACCTTCCAATGCATAATACTCACACTGAATAGGAACGAGAACTGTGTTTGCTGTTGTCATGGCATTGATCGTCAGCATGTTCAGTGATGGCGGACAATCTATAATAAGAAAATCATAATCATCCTGAATATAATCAACTTCGTTTTTCAGTATGTATTCTTTTTCATTGATACCAAGTAATTCTATCTCTGCCCCAGCCAGATTTACATTGGAAGGGATCAAAGATAGGTTTTCGATTTCTGTTTTGTGAATACTTTCCCGGATAGTACATTCACCGAGCATCAACTCATAGACCGTATTCTCCAGATTTTCTTTATCTACACCCAATCCACTGGTAGTGTTTCCCTGGGGATCCATGTCAATAG
>CAKSAI010000302.1 GCA_934434905.1 uncultured Lachnospiraceae bacterium
CTGTTAGGATTCTGTTCGCAAGAATCTTGTCACTTTAGTGATGAGAGGTTCAAAGCTTAGACATAGTATACAAACCCATTTTTACCCATGATATTCCTGAAAACCTTCCCCCAAAACCTCCCTGGCATCGGTGACGATCACGAAAGCCGCCCGGTCGATTTCCAGCACCAGTTCCTTCAGATCCACAATCTCCTTCTTGGAAACCACGCAGTACAACATGCATTTGGAACTGCCGGAGTACATCCCCGTTGCGTTCAGTCCCGTAACACCTCTATTCAGTTGTTCCATGATCATCCTTGCAACCTCATCGTACTTGTCCGTAATGATGAATACCGCCTTGGAGAACTTAAAACCCTCTAAGAGCGCATCTGTTACCTTCGATACAATGAAGATTGCGACGATCGCGTACAGTCCTCTCTGAATTCCAAAAAGATACAGACCGAATATAACGATGATTCCATCTAATATCTGCATGATCTGCGCGATGGAATAATGTCTTAATTTACTCTGGATCAATGCGGCGACCATATCCGTTCCTCCGGTGGTAGCCTTGGCAACAAAGATGAGGCCGATTCCTATGCCGGTGATGACTCCTCCGTATACGGAAGCCAGCGTGTAATCCCCCTTCAGCAGATCCACTTCCGGCAATATATACAGCCAGCCTGACAACAGAAAAGTAGCCACTGCAGTGCGGCCGATAAAATGCTTCCCCTTCAGCCTCAGCGCAAGCAAAAATACCGGCACGTTCAGAATCAGGTTGGTAAGCCACAGAGGAATTCCGCCGGGTGTCAGTCCCTCCGTCAATCCCTTCACAATAATTGCAATACCGGTGAAGCCTCCCGTAACCAGCCCCGCCGGATCAAAGATACATTTTATCCCCAGGGACATAAGCCCCGTCCCAATCACGATCAATACCCATGCGAACCACGGCTTCTTTATAATCTTCCCCATCTATCTCCTCTCATCTCTCCTGATCATACCGGGAAAGCATACTCTTAAGCATCCCCCGGTGCAAAAGTCTCCGAAAGAAATGCTTCAAGCCTGATACACCGTGCGCGTTCTCATAACCATTTCCAAGCCCATACCATATCTTGGCGTTCATCTTGCTCTTATTCTCCATAAGGAAATATTCCTGCTGCGGCGTAGACAGAACCGAAAAGATCACATCCGGCGAAGCGATATTGATCTCATTTACCACGCCGTCAAAATCTCCCACACAGTCCTCCATGGAAAAGCTTCCAACAATCTGAAGCCGTTCATAATCCTGATGCAGAACCTCCTCCAGCTGCGCAACCTGCTGCGCGGTCTCGCCAAACAGATACACCGTCTTGCTGTTGCGGATGATCCGCTTCATAAATTCTTTAAAAAACTGATGTTCCACCGTCTCCTTGATTCTCTGGACAGAATTCACCCCCGCCGCTTTCAGAATCTCCTTATCACTGACAATGGCCAGATCCAACTGCTCAATACATTCCTTCAGGGACTCGTCCTCTCCGGCCAGAACAAGCATCTCCATAGAAACATCTTCTATGGTATTCATAACCGTATTATTCAAATATACTTCTACCTGGCGCATTGCCTCCTGAACGGTATAATTATCCAGTTGGATACCTAATATCTCTATTTTCTTGATCATAGACTACCTGTCCTTATTCTGCCTGCTTTCCAGAATCCTATGCACTCTGCGCAAAAATGGTTTTCTTTAAAAGTATATCAAAATAATTGATCTTATTCAAGTGTTTTCTCTTGCTATCTGAAAATTAGAATGTCAAGAACTTTTTAGGATTTTTTTACGAAATCTTTATTTTTATGACATGTCCACAAAACGCGTGTTTGCTTTTGGACCTATGTAAACCTGGAAATTTATGGAATTTTATGTGGATAATGTGGATAACTCCGTGTATAACTCTGTTTTTCTTAAAAAAAGGGGATTTCGAATGTGGATAACTTTTTTGAAAAAAATAATTTTTGTCTGTTTTTTTGTGCGCGATTTTGTCGCTTTGTGCATTTTGCTCAACAGTTCAGCCAGGCCGATAGCGGCGTGGGCTGAACTGTTGAGCGGAACACCAGATATACAAAATCCCCCATACCCGAATGTCGGGGTATGGGGGAGGAAGTTCCTTAGAAGATTCTTCTCACCGCAAGGATCGTCTTGTAATTGGCGGGTGAGGTGTATTTGATGCCGTCGGTGCGGTTGCTGGCGTGAACGATGGTGTTGTTGCCCACGTAGATTCCCACGTGTCCGCTGTAGCAGACAATATCGCCCGGCTGCATATCGGAGGTGCTTACTCCATAACCTACGCTCCGCAGTGCGGAGGATGAATGCGGAAGGCCAACACCGAAGGCCGCATATACTGCCATGACGAAACCGGAGCAGTCCGCGCCGTTCGTCAGGCTGGTGCCGCCATATACATAGCGGTTGCCCACAAACTGGCTGGCGTAATTCGCTACGGATTGCCCATCTCCACCGGAGGGCGAATTGTAAGTCCTTGCCGATCCCGTGTCTCCGTTAGAAGAAGACTTGGACGAGCTGGAACTCTTCCTGGAAGACTTCTGGCGAGCCGCCTTTCTTGCTTCCTCTTCCTTCTTAAGTCTCGCCTTCTCTTCTTCGATAGACTCAGCTACCTTATAATAATTCTTGCAGCTTACATACTCCGCTGACACATAACCGTCCCCATCGTCCGTGGCGACCTTCACCCAGCCGTCCAGTTCCTCGATAACCAGAAGCCGGTCACCAACTGTGGCCTGTCCAATAACAGCTGCCTCCGTGGTGGCTTCGGAACGGATATTCAGGCTATTTGCATTTACTACTGCGGTTCTGGTACTGATGGACTTGGCCAGCTCCTCATTGCCTGCAATGATATAATCACTCTTGATATAACCTTCACAAGTACCGGAATGGATCTGATACCACTCTCCTTCCATTCCAAGCACGGTAACTGCGGAATTGCTGTACAGCTTCCCGACAACATCGCTCTCTGTGGTTGCAGCGCTTCTTATATTAATATAGGAATCTTCTGAGACATTGGATACACCGATGTCCGCAAATTCAGACTTCACAACCGGCACGTCGTTGGCTGCCGCCTCTGCAGCCTCCTTCTCGTTCTTTACTTCAATCAACTGACTCGCCTTCTGATTCAAAAACTGTGCCAGACTTGAGGCCACACCGCTTGCAGAGCCGGCTTCCTGCTTCTCAGCTACAACAGCCGCAAAATTCGATGCACCTGCCGTCACAGCGGCGTTGGATACAAAAGAATTCCCCGTTAATACCACAACCCCCGCCATGCTTAAAGCCGCTACTTTCACTCTTGTACGAATCAAATTCCTGTTCATGTAAGCCTCCCAATTAATCGCTCTATAATCAAGACATATATTACAACTTTGTTACGGAACTATTATAGCAGGGAGGTGCTTCTCTGTCAATGGAAAGTTTTACAAAATTATTACAGAATGTAATAGTTGTTGGCGAAGCAAATTCGTGTCCGTATCCGTGATTTGTTTATCTCCATCCATATCTGATGCTCTCTCACCCGCCTGATTTGGCACATAGGTCTTTGCCGCCTGTTTCTTCATGCGAACCAGGTCTTTTACATTGACTTCATTGTCCAGATTGGCATCCCCTTGGATATAAAGAATCAATCGACGTATTACCGTCTCGCCGTTCACTGTATATGTCAATAATGGCGTACCTGCTTTATTATAATATGTTCCTTCACCAACCTCCTTACCGTCAATCGTTGCATCGGATGCCGTTACTTTATAACCCTCACGATTGTTTGTCATGTCAATATAGATGAAGTTTAAATTTTCCGGTGCATCCGGTATCGTATAAGCTATGCGTGGATAGATGTTATCCATTGTTGCCGAATTGATCTGTACCTGCGCAACAGCAAAATCACCCGAGCCGGATGTCAGTGTGATCAACGTACCGCCAACCACCGTCGGTGACTCATCATAGGTTCCGGTTTTTAATCCAAAAGTCCACCGAATGCCTTCATACTTTACACTAAGACTGTTCAAATGCTGATGCCCGAAGAACGCTCCGTCGGTGCCCACCTTTTTCATGATTTCCAGTAATCCAGGCTCTTCATAGGTATGGACATTTTTCTGTCCCTTCGTACCGCTATCCCCTTCCTTCACATCTGTAATATTTACTCCCAAGGTATATGTATCTGTACTTTCTTCTGTCTGATATCCGGCAGTCACAACTGCATCCAGCATTTCCTTTGTAGGTGCATGATATGCTATGAACGATGGGATGGTCTTCTCTGCTTTCGCACTAACAGCAGTCGCC
>CAKSAI010000303.1 GCA_934434905.1 uncultured Lachnospiraceae bacterium
CCCTGCATATACCAGTATCTTATTGACAACGTCCAATCTGCTCTTGGAATGCAGCTTTGCGGCTGATTTGTTACTCGACATCATAATTCACCCACTTTCTTGAAAATGCAAAGTTCAGCTTCGTAAGCAAGGCAATAAACAGTGCCAGAATAATGCTGGCGGCACAAGCCAGACCCAGCTCCGGAGTGCCTGCAAACGCCTTGTTAAAGATATAGAACACAATGGTCATACATTTTGTCCCTGTAGGATTCAGCACCTGGATCCTGGTAAATTCCTGGAAGATCCCGATCATGCCCATAACCAGAACGTAAAAAATGGTGGGCGTGATTGCAGGAAGAGTAACATGGGTAAACACCTGCAACGGATTTGCCCCATCGATCCTTGCCGCTTCCTTTAACGTGCTGTTAACATTTGTGATTGCTGCTGTAAAAAGCAATATTCGGTAACCGCAGGTGGACCACAGTCCCATCAACATGATCGCCCATACAAAGTAGGTATCATTTCCAAACCAGCTGATATCGAGCCCCAGCGCCTTATTAACAATCCCGTACTGATCGTTCAGCAGCCAGTTCCACATAAACGTCGTTGCAGTCACCGAGCAGACGTATGGTACAAAAAGCAGTACTTTAAAGAATTTGGTAAAACGCACGCCCTTGGAAAGTAGCTCCGCAATCACCACTGACAGGATAATGGAAACCGGCAGCTCAACCAACAGGATAATATTGTGCTTTATGGCATTCCAAAAGTATTGATCACCCAGAACCGTGGTATAATTTTTGAAAATCTCCTTCAACGGCAGTGATGAAGCCCCGCTGAAATTCATGCTGGTCATATTCATAAATGACATGACCACCGCCATGCCCAGCGGAATAAATGTAAAAATGATCAGTCCGAGAACAGGGATTCCGGCAAACAAAGTGCCCCATAGCTCATCCTGGATTTTGAACTTCCTTTTTTTCCTTTTCATGGCCATTCTCCTTGGTGATTACATCATTTCATCGTATATTTCAACAGCTTTTCAAAAGTACCAAGATAATCACTGGTGGTATAGAATGCGGGAATCGTGGCTTTAAAATTACGTACCGTCTGATTCAGATAGTTGGCCCAGCAGCCCTCCGCATCGATCCAGTCTCCGTCCTTTAAGAACCACCAGTCTCCGGGAGTCTGGTATTCCGCACCCTTGGAAAAGATCTCAAGGTTGGCAGGCGATTTCCCCGCATCCACATCTGCCTTTACCATTTCCTCCGCAACACTTTCCTGGTTGGCTATGATGGTTCCCGCCTGACACAAAATGCGCTGTCCTTCCTCGCCGGCAGCAAATTTCACAAACAGGTAGGCTGCATTCTTCACCTTGGACTTGTTCCAGATACACCATGCCGTTGAACCGGAATGAGCGCCCTCAATCCCCGAAACAACCGCCTGATTATTCTCATCATATTCTCTGTATACAAGCATGGGAGCTACATCCCACTCGTCCGTCATAGCGTCACGGCAGTCCTGAACGGACGCACGCGTCTCTACGCACATAGCGACCTTGCCATTATAAAAATAACTGATTCTTCCATCTGTGCTGAAGGTTGAGGGATTCGGCGAAATCCCCTTATTATAGATTGTGACCTGCTCCGAGCCGTATGCCTCTCCCGCTGCCGGCGTATAACCATTTACATTTTCCTTCATGATGCTGTCGTTTTTCTCGATTCCGGCCTGACCGCCGCCTGCAAGCTTATAAGGAATAAGTTCCCAGAAAATATACGTGACGCCCTTCTGCCCTGTATAATAATGGTCAGAATCCTTCTGGCCCGCAAGGCTCATATATTCGCTAAATGCGCGTCTCTGGGAAGGAAGAACATCGCATTTTGCGGCAACCGCGTCGTCAAGATAGAACTTATCCTCATAAGAAACAACCGTTCCAGCAGCATAGCTGTTGCCGTTGACCATAATATCCTCATTCGCTTTATAGTTCACGGTAGAATCCGCCAGGGTAAAGGTATAATATCCGTCGTTGTATGCCGGGTCATCGCTTTCCAGATGCTGGATACAGCTTCCTCCCACTGAGAAACCGTAGTTGAACCACCAGGAGGTAAGAAATCCGTATTCGCAGCCTTTGGCTTTATTGACCGCCTGCAGCTTTGTGGCAAGATTGGCACATTCCTCCCAGTTCATTGGGATACGGTTGTTAAAATACCACTTTCCGTCCTCAGACTGGAAATATGCCTTTTTCGGGAAAGAAGTCCCGTTCTGGGCATTGTAGCTGTCCATTTCCTCCTCGTACACGGAGATGATATTGATTCCGGCATTCTCCATATATGTCTTGTTGTAATAGATTGCTGTGGCGCCGGTGCCCTTAGGCAAGCCGTAATAATGCGCATTGGGGCCGTCATCGGTAGTGGTATCCACATCGTAGAGATACCTGCCTACATTGCCCTGAAACATATCGGCAATCTCTGCTTCCATATTCATGGACTCGTTGTCGTTTTCGATATAGGGATCGAGATTTTCCATATATCCCAGGGTAGCCCACTGCTTATAATACTGGTCAGAGGCAATAAAAACGTCAGGACCTGTGGAGCTGGACAGAGTAGCCTTCATTTTTGTTTCCCAACTGCTGGAGGCATAAGGAGTAAACTTCGCGCTAATGTTGTACTCCTTATATTTCTCATTGAAGGCTGCGCAAAGCTCGTTGGTGCGAGCCTCCTCATCTCCGTCACAGTAGGTCCATACATTGATAACCGTACCGGAGGAGGCAACAATGTCTCCGTTGTCGTCAAAGGTGATGTCTTTAGCTTTGGAAGCGGAATCCTTTCCGCATCCGGTGAATGAGACCAGTGAGAGCGTCAGTGCACCGGTCAGCAAAACAGAAATAATTTTTCTCATAAGCTTTTTCTCCTTTATTTTTATTGTATTTTAATGTACCAGACTGTTAAATTTTGCATTGGCTTTCTCACCCTGCAGCAAGGAATAATCGGAAAAATGAGCCGTGGCTGACCAACCGTATAGTCCCACAATGCTTTCTTCCGTATAGATCAACTCGTTGGTAGCTTCATCCCGAAGCGATTGTGAATCATGCAGATAAACGGTTCCTGCAAGGGGATGATACGCATCGTCCGTAGAAAAATAAAGCGTATCATTTACAAAGAAACAGAACAAGTCGTCTTTCCGGTACAGAGCCAGCTTCACGCCGCTTATAAAATCGTCGTCCGAATTTCTGTGACCAGCATTTGTGTAAGTCCCGCCGTCCTCCACGGTCCAGTTCCAATCCGAATTCGCGGTATCCCGCTGGACCACTCCGCAGGCCGTTCCATCACTTTTCCTGAGATACAGTGCGAACCGGTTCCCCGAAAGGCTCGTCACGAGCCCTACCTTGGGGCTTCCGGAATCCGGGCCGTCCAGATCTGACACATAACATTCGAAATAATAGTTCGTACCTGAAAAATTCTTTACAAAGGCGTAAGCCGCGGAACCGGCTTCTGTAAGCTCCGTTTCGCCCACATTCGCTCCAATATCCCGGCTCAGGTCAAAATCAGCGGTGGGCGTATAACCTGAAGTCTCTCCGAAGAACTCTCCCTCCTGCGTACCGTCGCTGCCGCTCCCATCGAGATTTTTCTCAATGGGAACCCATGTGTGGGGCGTGGCCTGGAAGGCCAGCTTCTTTGTGGTTCGCGTCCTGGAGGTCATGGATTCCCGCCCCTGGGTATCCGTCACCCGGTTATATGCCGGTTAGAACATGATTCCGCTTACCTCCTCCACGGAATCAAAACCAAGCTCATACCAGGGGATGAATACCTCTACGTCAAAACCCTCATTTTCCGCGCTGTTAACCTGACCGTTGACCACAACTGCAAACTGACCGTCAAAGTACGAGGTGGAATAAGAACTTTTACTTTTGACCCCGCATAACTGCGTGGAATTTCCGCCCACATCGATTCGGTACTGGCAGGTACGATTATCAATGGTGCCTTTTGCCGGGTCATGAAAGAACAGCTCTACGGAGGAATTGTAATAAACCTTTCTCTTTGAATTAAAAGAAAGAATATTATCGTGTACCTCCACAAAACAATGGAGTCCCTCACTGCCGAAATAAAAATAGCTGTCCATAAAAACAGGATTCCCGGTCTCATTCTGAAAATACAGGCGGTGTGCGGCTTCGCCGTAGCAGGCCTCTTTATAACCGTCAATGGTAAGATTATCCGCGTACGTAAAGTCCTTAATGTTATCGGAAATCGGCGTTTCGTTGCTGTAAGCAAATTCGGATTTCCGGCAGCCTGTCATGGAAAATAACAGGACCAGACA
>CAKSAI010000304.1 GCA_934434905.1 uncultured Lachnospiraceae bacterium
GAAGAATTCCGAAATGTGACAGAAGAAACATGTGAGTTGCTATTAACTTTTTTTGATGACAGGGATATGAAGCTTCTGGAAGAGAGGGAGAGGTTTCATAATCAAGAAGGAGGCGGATACGATATGTGTACAGCATTTCGACAGATGAAAGAGGAAGGAATCCAGATAGGAGAAGAGCGAGGAATCCAGATAGGAGAAGAGCGTGGAATCCAGATAGGGGTAGCACGGGGTGAAGAACGGGTAAATCGTTTGTTCAAATATTTATTGCGCGATTCTCGCGAAAAGGATATGCAGAAGGCTATATCTGACCGTGCTTATCAGAAACAGTTGTTCAAAGAATATAATATATAGTATACATCAGAAAACTTTCACACATTACCGTTGACAATCCTTCGAAAATGCTTGTATACTAGAAAAGAAGTGAGTTCGAATCAAATATTGCAGAGAGAGGGATAGAAGGATGAAAAAGTTCAAGATAGTAGCTTTTCTGGCAGCACTGCTGCTTCTGATACAGACAGGTATGCCGATGCAGGTATTTGCAGCGGAGGGGAAGCTGTCCATTGCGGTCTCTGCCAGAACCGTGAACGTGGGAGATACGGTTACGGTGACTTTGAGTGCCACCGGGCCAAACAACGAGAAGGCAACGGCAGATATGGAATTTACATATAATACCAGTACCTTTTCCTTTGAGAGCTGTGGAGCGCCCGGCTATACCGGCGGTGCAGGCGGGACGGTGAAAGCCAGCGGCGGCATGGTGACAGTGAAGCTGAAGGCCATCGCTGAAGGCGACTGCGGACTGAAGGTGACCGGAAGCAATGGTAAGATTAAGGCCAGCGGGGAAGAGTTAAGCAAGATGGTGGCTGCCGGTGTTGTCATTCAGGCAGGAGCAGGAGCTGCTTCCGCCGGATCCGGTGATAACAGCCTGTCCGCATTGTCTCTGTCGGCGGGTGAGCTGTCTCCGGCGTTTGTCTATTCCACCACCAGCTACACTGCCGAGGTGCCTTATGAGACCACCAGCGTGGATGTGAATGCAACACCTTCCCACAGCAACGCGAAGGTGGAATCCATTACGGGGAATACCGATCTTCAGGTAGGTGAGAACACCATAAGCGTCACGGTGACTGCGGAGAACGGCAGCAAAGCTGTATATAAGATCGTAGCGACCAGAGCGGCGGAGCCGACCGGGACAATCGATCCGGGAGCGGATCCGGGAACAGACCCGTCGGGGCAGGACACAACAGACAGTCAGATTGAAGAGTATCAGGCTCAGATCACATACTGGAAGAACCAGTACATGAAGCAGTATGAAAAGAATGAATCGCAGAAGTCTTTTTCCAGAAAGGTGATAGCGGTTCTGATCTTTGCCGTTGTGGTTCTTGCTATTGTCTGCATCAATCTTCTTCTGTTTAAGAGACGGCAGAATGCCGGAAGCGGTGAGGATATCTTTCCGGTGGAGCAGAAACCTGCGAGGGAGAGTCACCGGAGGAGATATCCGGATCCGGACGAAGCTTTCGAGCCGGAGCGGAGTGTGAAGAAAGGGGCAGAAGCTTTCAAGCCGGAGCAAGGCGCGAAGGAAGAGGCAGAAGCTGTCCGGCAGAAAGAGAGAGATTCCGCTATGCAGCAGGCGGCAGACACGCCGAAGAATTCTGCCGGGGACGAGACGGAAGACTGGCTGGATGAAGAAGATTTCCGTGAGACTCATGAGGCGAGAGAAGCAAAGCCGGAGATGAAACAGAAGAAAAAACCGAATTTGCCAAATAAAAATTCCGACCTGGAATTTATAGACCTGGATAATCTGTAGGCGGAGAGACTGTGAATCGTACAGTCACAGTGCGAAAGAGAAAGCGGCTGCGGGGGCGAAAACTTCCGCAGCCATCTTTGTGCGCGAATATGCAGACCACAGATTGCCCCGCAATCCATGGTTTGCGAAAATCTGATTGACACAGCCCGGTTTTCTGTTATACTATGTATATAACAAAAGAACAGGTGATCGTATGTATATAGAGATTGATTTTAACAGTGAAGAAGCTTTTTACATCCAGCTCAGGAACCAGATCATCATTGGGATTGCAACGAATCAGTTCCAGGAGGGCGATACCCTTCCTTCGGTCCGGCAGCTGGCAGAGAATATCGGCATTAACATGCACACGGTGAATAAGGCCTACAGCGTACTTAAGCAGGAGGGCTTTATCCAACTGGATCGGCGGCGTGGGGCGGTGATTGCCTTAAATATGGATAAGCTGCGCGCTATCGAGGAGATGGAGGAGAATCTCCACGTGGTGTTGGCAAGAGCCATCTGCAAGGGGATCACGGAGGAAGAGGCGCATCAGGCGGTGAGCGAGATCTACCGCAGGATGAACGGCTGAGAGAGAGAATAACGGAGGATTTAACATATGCGAATGGAATATACCGACAAGGCCAGAAAGGCACTGGAGCTGGCCCGGAGGGCTTCGAAGCTGCTGCACAATAATTATATCGGGACAGAGCATATCCTGGTGGGGCTGCTGAAGGAGAAGTCCGGCGTGGCAGCCAGTGTGCTGATGGAAAATAATGTGGAGGAGGAGAGCCTGTTGGATCTCATTGAAGAGCTGATTGCCCCCGGCAAGCAGGTACTGCTTCTGGATCAGGACGAATATACGCCGCGGACGTTGCATATTCTGGAAAATGCCGGGGTGGAGGCAGAGCGCTTTGATGCGGAGAAGATCGGCACGGAGCATTTGCTGATCGCTATTATAAAGGAACCGGAATGTACTGCCGCGCGGCTTTTGAATACGATGGGAGTCAACACGAGGAAGCTCTATGTGGACACCTTGGTTGCCATGGGCGAAGACATGGTCAGCGTGAAAGAAGAATTGCGGAATGTGAAGGGGCGTAAGGAGGATCAGCAGGGAACTCCCACCCTGGATCAGTATTCCAGGGATCTGACACAGATGGCCAGACAGGGGAAGCTGGATCCTGTCATCGGGCGGGAGAAGGAGATCCGCCGGGTCATTCAGATCCTTAGCCGGAGAGGAAAGAATAATCCTTGTCTGATTGGAGAGCCCGGTGTAGGGAAGACTGCCATTGCGGAGGGACTGGCCCGTCAGATCGTAGATGGCACGGTGCCGGAGACCGTGGCGGATAAGCGAGTGGTTACGCTGGATCTGTCCGGTATGGTGGCGGGTTCTAAGTACCGGGGAGAATTCGAGGAGCGGATCAAGAAGGTGATCCGTGAGGTGATAGATGCGGGAAATGTGCTGCTGTTCTTAGATGAGCTTCATACCATTATCGGTGCCGGAGGCGCCGAGGGAGCACTGGATGCCTCCAATATCCTGAAGCCTGCATTGTCCAGAGGGGAGCTGCAGCTCATCGGTGCCACAACCATTGAAGAATATCGGAAGTATATTGAGAAGGATGCAGCTTTGGAGCGTCGGTTCCAGCCGGTGATGGTGGAAGAACCGACGGTGGAAGCAACGGTAGCTATCTTAAAGGGTCTGCGGGAACGCTATGAGAACCATCATCAGGTGGAGATCACCGATGAGGCCATCGAGAAAGCAGCGAAAATGGCGGATCGCTATATCAACGACAGGTTTTTGCCGGACAAGGCTATCGATCTCATCGATGAGGCGGCCTCCAGGGTGCGGCTTGACGGCTTTCGGTATCCTGCAGCCATGAAGCATCTGGAGGAAGAGATCGCGGACTGCCGGGAGCAACTGGAGGATGCCCTGGAGCAGGGCGACCTCGAACGGGCTTCTCTCATCAAGCAGACCAGGCAGGAGACAGAGAAGAAGTATGAGCGCGCCAGAGCGCGTTTCCTTAAGGATAAGCAGAAGAATCGGCTGAAGGTGACGGAGGAAGAGATCGCTGCCGTGGTGTCCGAGTGGACGAAGATTCCGGTAAAACGCCTGGAAGAGGGAGAGACAGAGCGTCTACGCAAGCTGGAGAAGACACTGCATAAGCGCGTTATCGGCCAGGAAGAGGCAGTGACTGCGGTGGCCAGGGCAGTCCGTCGTGGCCGTGTAGGTCTAAAGGATCCGGGGCGGCCCATCGGCTCCTTCCTGTTTCTCGGACCTACCGGCGTAGGCAAGACGGAGATCTGCAAGGCGCTGGCGGAGGCTATGTTCGGAGATGAGCAGTCCATGATCCGTGTGGACATGTCCGAGTATATGGAGAAGCACAGCGTGTCCAAGATGATCGGATCCCCGCCCGGATATGTAGGCTATGATGAGGGCGGGCAGCTCAGCGAGAAGGTACGCCGGTATCCCTACTCCGTGATCTTGTTTGACGAGATCGAG
>CAKSAI010000305.1 GCA_934434905.1 uncultured Lachnospiraceae bacterium
GTTCTGGTTATTGACGCCGTGGAGGGTGTGACGGAGCAGGATGCCAAGATTGCCGGGATTGCACATGAGCGGGGCAAGGGAATCATCATTGCCGTAAATAAGTGGGATGCCATTGAGAAGAATGATAAGACCATTTATAAGTATACAGAGCGTATTCGTGAGATATTGAGCTTTATGCCCTACGCGGAGATTATGTTTATCTCTGCGAAGACCGGACAGCGCCTGCCGAAGCTGTTTGATACCATTGACGTGGTGCTGGAGAACAATTCCCTGCGTGTATCCACCGGTGTGCTCAACGAGATCATGACTGAGGCCGTTGCCATGCAGCAGCCTCCGGCGGACAAGGGAAAGCGCCTGCGGTTATACTATATCACACAGGTGGCTGTGAAACCGCCAACCTTTGTGATCTTTGTCAACGACAAGGAGCTTATGCATTTTTCCTATACCCGGTATCTGGAGAACCGTATCCGGGAGGCCTTCGGCTTCAAAGGGACATCGCTGAAATTCATTATTCGTGAAAGAAAGGAAAAGTAGTTATGATCATCAGTCGTCTTATCTGCCTTGTCATCGGTTATGTGCTGGGACTTTTTCAGACCGGGTATATCTATGGAAAGGCGCATCACATCGATATCCGGGAGCATGGGAGCGGCAATGCCGGAACCACCAACACGCTGCGTACCCTGGGTTGGAAGGCCGGGGCCATCACCTTCATCGGAGATCTGTGCAAAGCCATGCTGGCGATACTGATCGCCTGGCTGATCTTCCGCAATCGGTATCCGGAAGGAGTCCTGGTGCTTCAGATGTATGCCGGAATCGGTGCAGTGCTGGGACATAATTATCCCTGTTATCTGAAGTTCAAGGGAGGAAAGGGAATTGCCTGTACCTCCGGGTTCATCCTCGCCTGCTTCTGGCAGGCAGCGCCGATATGTCTGGTGCTGTTCGTGGTGGCTGTGGGAATCACAGGATATGTGTCTCTGGGGTCGATTCTGGTGGTGATAAGCTTCCTGATCCAACTGATCGTATTTGGGCAGACAGGAATCATCAGCATACCGGATACGTATCGTGTAGAGGTCTATATTCTTGGTGCTGCCTTCACACTGCTGGCGCTGTGGCGGCATCGGACCAATATCAAGCGGCTTCTGACCGGAACAGAGAATAAGTTTGGAAGCAGTAAGAAGAAGGAGGTTGCATAGTATGGCGAGAGTCGGAATAATCGGTGCCGGAAGCTGGGGAACCGCACTTTCCACGGTACTTTATGCCAACGGCCACGAGGTTACGGTGTGGTCCATTTTGGAGTCGGAGATTAATATGCTTCGGGAGAAAAGAGAGCATACCACAAAGCTTCCGGGTGTGCAGTTGCCCCAGGGGATTGCATTTACCACAGAGCTTGCGGAGGCAATCACAGCGAAGGATCTTCTGGTGCTGGCGGTTCCTTCGGTCTATACAAGAAGCACTGCCAGGAGTATGAAGCCCTATGTGACGGAGGGACAGATCATTGTCAATGTGGCGAAGGGAATCGAGGAGTCCAGCTTGAAGACGTTGGTAGAGATCGTTGAGGATGAGATTCCGGGAGCCAATGTGGCGGTGCTCTCCGGGCCAAGTCATGCAGAGGAGGTAGGGCAGGGACTTCCCACTACCTGTGTTGTCGGAGCTCATAACAGAGCCACGGCAGAATATATTCAGAATATTTTTATGAATGAGGTGTTCCGGGTCTACACCAGCCCGGATATCCTGGGAATCGAGCTGGGTGGTGCCCTTAAGAATGTCATTGCCCTGGCGGCAGGTATGGCGGACGGGCTTGGATATGGTGACAATACCAAGGCTGCTCTGATCACCAGAGGAATTGCCGAGATCAGCCGTCTGGCGCTTGCCATGGGGGCGCGCTATGAGACGCTGAGCGGCCTTACGGGCATTGGGGATCTGATCGTGACCTGTGCCAGCCGTCATAGTCGGAACCGTAAGGCGGGTATGCTTATTGGCCAGGGAAAGACAACGAAGGAGGCCATGGACGAGGTTCAGATGGTGGTGGAGGGCGTCTATTCCGCCAAGGCAGCCATGGCGCTGGCAGAGAAATATCAGGTGCCGATGCCGATCATTGAGCAGGTGAATCAGGTACTTTTTTACGAGAAACCGGTAAAGAAAGCGGTGCAGGAGCTTATGCTCCGGGATAAGAAGATGGAGCACGAGGATTTACTTTGGGAAGAGGAGTAAACGATGGCCAAATGTTTTAGCTGCGGAAAAAGCTTTGACTATGAGAAATACTATGGAATATGCCCGAAATGCGGGGCATACAACCGGGAGAATACAGCCCAGGAGGAGCACCAGGAGCTGCACGAGAAGTATGATACGTCAGAACAGCATGCATCACATTATGATGCGGGGCGCGGTTCGGGATATTATGGAGGCATGGGCTCCGGGGGGATGTCATCCACGACAGGCATGATGTCCTCAGAACGGAAAGCGTCCCCGGCAGGTACGGTAATCTTTGTTTTACTGATTATCGGTATTCTGTTAAGCATGGCGCTGCCCTTCCTCTATGCTTTGGGCAGGACGATGGGTCTTGGTGCAGATATAGCATATGAATTTGGCAATTCGGATATTTATGAGCCGGATACGGGCGATGTGGAGGAGCCATCGGCGCGAAGAGAGCAGACGGCGCAGATCCTTCCGGCGGCTGCCGGGGAGACCATAAGCCTGGGCAGAAACGGAGAGATGACTGTTACGGTGACCGGGGCGCGTGTGATCGTTCCAGCCGGGCATGTCAGCGATTTCCCGGAGGGAGAGAATCTGGTCGGGATCTCTGTATCCTATGCCAACGATTATCAGGATTATTATTCCTATAATGCCCTGGATGCCCTCTATGTGGGATATAACGGGAGCTATAAGCTGGCGCTTGACAGCTATGATGTGGAGGATTACCGGAATATCCTTAAGAACATTCCCATCGTAGATGAGTACAATATCGCCTCCGGGAGCGGACAAGGGGAGATCCTTGTGTTTGTGCCTAAGGAGGTTACCAGCCTGGACTTCTATCTGGAATCCAGGGATGAATCGGACTGTCAGTTGCTTGAGATCTACCAGATTCCGCTGGATATCGAGCCGGGAAAGGAGTTCTGATATGAGGAAAAGAAGCAGATTTTTCGTGGCAAATATCGTATTAGGTGCAATTTTCGCTGTGGCGCTTCTGATAAGTTTGGTGATTACATTTTCCGTGGGAGAGGTCTTTGATCAGCTCAGTCCCGGAGATGGCTGGCTGGATGCGTGGACTGACTTATTTGATTCGGATGATTCTTATGGCGATGATGTGAGATATACGCTTCCGGTTGTCCAGGAGACCTCGGCACAGCTACTGGGTTCTGAGTATCGTGGAAAGGAAGCTTATGAGGGATATCAGTTCTGTAAGGTAAAGCTTCTGATACATAATTCCGGCACAAGATGCTTGTCGCCGGAGTATATGGATTTTACCTGTGAAGGGGAAGCGGCCGATGACGTATACATGGATTACAGTCTGAATGATTATGACAACCTAATAATCTACAACAACCGGGAGGTGATCCCGGCCTGCCAGACCGGATGGGTGGAGCAGCTGCTCCAGGTGAAGGAGGGCGTTGACCACTTTACCCTGGAATGTGGTACCTATGATTCACAGACCTGCCAGCGGGTGGAGATTGATCTGGGGGAAACCCCTTGACGGAGGATGAGAAAGAGATGGAAAAGATTAAGATCAAGTATTTTACAGAGGATATCGACAAGCTCACTTACATAGACGGAAAGTCCGACTGGATCGACCTGAGAGCCAGCGAGACCGTGGAGCTTCGGGCAGGGGAATTTAAGCTGATCCCTCTGGGGGTTGCCATGGAACTGCCCCGGGGTTATGAGGCCCATGTGGTTCCGAGGAGCTCTACCTTTAAAAATTATGGTATTCTTCAGACGAATAGTTGTGGTATAATAGATGGGAGCTATTGCGGTGACCAGGATATGTGGCGGATGCCCGTCTACGCTACCAGGGACACCGTGATCGGTAAAAACGAGAGAATCTGTCAGTTCCGCATTGTGGAGAACCAGCCCAAGATCGTATTTGAGGAGGTGTCCTCTCTTGAAGGGGAGAACCGCGGCGGTTTCGGAAGCACTGGCAGAAAATAAGAAAGGTGGGAGAGTTTTATGGAGAACCGTATGATGAAGTTTTATGCAAAGGATTCCAGCAAGGTGGCGCTTCACGCCGTTCAGGGACACTTCGCAACCAGCCATTCCCATAT
>CAKSAI010000306.1 GCA_934434905.1 uncultured Lachnospiraceae bacterium
TGCCCGGTCTTACCAATATGCGGAATCTGATGGAGGAGCTGGGCAACATACAGGAGAAGCTGGCGGTTATCCATGTGGCGGGAACCAACGGCAAGGGATCCGTCTGCGCCATGCTGGAGCAGATCCTTCGGATGTCCGGCTGCCGCGTTGGACGCTACAGCTCCCCGGCAGTATTTTGCGAGGAGGAGCGCTATCAGATCAATGGTGTATATATAAATAAGGAAGCGTACCGTGCCCTCTTGTCCGAGATCGCAGAGGCCTGCGGGCGGCTGACCGGACGGGGCCTGCCGCACCCTACGTTGTTTGAGATTGAGACGGCACTGGCTTTCCTGTGGTTTTATCGGGAAGACTGTCAGGTGGTGATCTTAGAGACCGGAATGGGTGGGGCGCTGGATGCCACGAATATTATAAAAAAGCCCCTTTTGAGTGTCATTACCTCCATCAGCATGGATCACATGGCGTTTCTTGGCAGTACACTTTCCGGGATTGCGGCCCAGAAGGCAGGAATCATCAAGGAGGGCTGTCCGGTAGTCACAGCAAGACAGGAGCCGCAGGTGTATGAGGTTTTAAGGGCAGTCTGCAGGGAAAAACACGCAGATCTGGTGCTGGCGGAAACCGGAGCGGTTCAGAATCTCCGCTACGAGGACGGATATCTGGTTTTCGACTGGGAGGAGTTTCCGAATCTGAAACTCTCACTCTTGGGAGCGTATCAGCCGGAGAATGCGGTCTGTGCGATCCAGGCGATTCACCGACTGAACGGCAGCGGATTCGCAATCGGGGACGATACCATCCGGGCAGCTTTGCGCAATACGGTCTGGCCGGGAAGATTTGAGGTGATAGGCAGGTCGCCGCTTGTGGTTATCGATGGCGCCCATAACGAGGATGCGGCGAAAAAACTGCTGGAAACATTGAAATTGGGTTTTACAAATCGCAAAATAATATATATAATAGGAGTGTTTAAGGACAAGGAGTACGAGAAGATGCTGTCTGTGATGCTTCCTCTGGCGGAGAAAGTGTACACTGTGACGCCGCCGGGCCCCCGGGGACTGCCGGGCGAGATTCTGTGTGCGGAGGCGGGAAAGTATCATGGAAACGTACAGTGTGCAGCCAGTGTCAGAGCGGCACTTGAAGCAGCCGTGCAGGATGCCGGACAGATGACAGAAGAGGGGCAGCTTCATAAGCCTATGATCCTGGCCTTTGGTTCACTATCTTATCTGGGAGAGCTGAAAGGTGAGCTTGCCCGGATGATAAATGATAGGGAAATAAGCGTGCATGAGTGATAAAGGATAGGAAAATAAGCGTGCTAAAATAGATAGAAAAGTGGGATGAGATATGATAGATAAGTGTAAAATCGAAGAAGGGGTGCGGCTGCTTCTTGCAGGAATCGGGGAAAACGTGAACCGGGAGGGACTTCTGGGAACGCCGGAGCGGATCGCCCGGATGTATGAGGAGATATACGGAGGGATGGAGGAAAGCCCGGAGGAATACCTTACGAAGACATTTCCGGCAAAGAATGACCGTATGGTAGTAGAGAAGGATATCGTGTTCTATTCCACCTGCGAGCACCATTTGCTGCCTTTCTATGGGAAAGCCCATGTGGCCTACATTCCCAATGGAAGAGTGGTTGGCTTAAGCAAACTTGCCAGGACTGTGGAGGTGTTTGCCAGAAGGCCGCAGATTCAGGAGCAGCTCACAGATCAGATCGCGGACGCCATTATGGAATACTTACAGCCGGCGGGAGCCATGGTGCTGCTGGAGGCGGAGCACATGTGCATGACTATGCGCGGCGTGAAGAAGCCGGGAAGCAAGACAGTGACGTATGCAGTCCGGGGAACATTTGCAGAATCAGAGGAGCTGCAGCAGAAGTTCTTTTGTGTCATAGGAAAGTGAAGCCTATGACATAGTACTTCGCGGCATTCGATCATCAGAAAGAGCACTCTGTGATAGCGGAAAATGTGATATGGAGGATGAAAAATGCGTATCGGAAATCGAGATTTTGATATCGGCCGTCACACCTATGTGATGGGAATCCTGAATGTGACACCGGATTCCTTTTCGGATGGCGGAAAATATAATACCATAGACCGGGCGCTTGCGCATGCGGCAAGTATGATCGCGGAGGGTGCCGATATTCTGGATGTCGGCGGGGAATCTACCCGGCCGGGACATGCGAAGATTACCGATCAGGAGGAGATCGAGCGTATTGCTCCGGTACTGGAGCGGCTGAAGGCAGAATTCGATGTGCCGCTCTCTATCGATACGTATAAATCTGCGGTGGCTGCGGAAGCCTTAAAGGCAGGTGCCGATCTCGTCAACGATATCTGGGGGTTAAAGCATGACGGGAAGCTGGCGCAGATCATCGCAGAGAGCGGCGCAGCCTGCTGTCTTATGCACAACCGAAGCGAAGCGGTATACCAAGATCTGATGGCAGAGGTGAAGCAGGATCTGACAGAGACGCTTCAGATCGCGGAGGCGGCAGGAATTGCCGGGGAGCGAATCATCCTGGATCCGGGAGTCGGCTTTGGCAAGACGCGTGAGCAGAACCTTATGGTTATTGATTCCCTGGAGCAGCTTCATGAGCTGGGGTGCCCGATCCTCTTGGGAACCTCCAGAAAGTCCGTGATCGGGTTGACACTGGATCTTCCGGTGGAGGAACGTCTGGAGGGGACGCTGGTGACTACCGTGTACGCCGTGCAGAAGGGATGCGCTTTCGTGCGTGTCCACGACGTAAAGGAGAATGTGCGGGCCATCCGAATGACGGAGGCTATCCGGGACAGCAGGGGATAGGAACAATCAGAAGGATCGACGAACAAAGCGATTAGTAGAATCAGAAGGATCGACGAACAAAGCGATTAGTAGAATCAGTAGGATCAATAAGAAGAAAGCGCAACGAGGTTTTAGACGGATGCATAATACGATTATGGAAGAACAAGATACAATACGGATCCGGCACCTGGAGGTGTTCGGCAACCACGGAGTATTTCCCGAGGAGACGAAGCTGGGACAGAAGTTCCTGGTAAATGCGGTGCTCTACACCGATACGCGCGGGGCAGGCCTTACGGATGAACTTGAAAGGTCGATCCATTACGGAATCATCTGTAAGGAGATCACCCGCTTCTTGAAGGAAAATACCTATCACCTGATCGAATCGGCTGCAGAACATTTGGCGGAGCACCTGCTGCTTACAACACCTCGCCTGGCGCGTATCGACCTGGAGATCATAAAGCCCTGGGCACCCATCGGTCTGCCCTTGGAGTCCGTATCTGTTAAAATCAGTCGAAGCTGGCACAAGGCATATATCGCCCTGGGTTCTAATCTTGGAGATAAAAAGGCTTACATTACGGAAGCTGTTGATAAGCTGAGACAGATGGAGGGAATCCGGGTAGAACAGGTATCCGAACTTCTTGAGACGGAGCCCTATGGGGGCGTGGAGCAGGATAACTTCTTAAACGGCTGTCTATCCGTCGCCACACTTCTTACGCCCATGGAGCTGCTTACAGAGATGAACCGGATCGAGGCGGAGGCCGGACGGGAGCGTCTGGTGCATTGGGGACCGAGAACCCTGGATCTGGATCTGATCTTCTACGACGATCTGGTTACGGAGGATCCAAAGCTCCTGCTGCCGCACCCGGATATGGCGAACCGGGACTTTGTACTGCGTCCGCTGGCGGAGCTGTGTCCCTATAAGCGTCACCCGGTAACGGGAAAGACGGTGAAGGAGATGCTGGAAGAGCACGTAAGTGCGGTTTTGCGAATGGGCGTGGACTGAACTGTTACTGTGTAAAAGAAGCATTGGAGGAATGATTTCAGTGAATTTAAAGGAATATTTCAGAGAACATCAGATATTGGCGGACGGGGCAATGGGAACCTATTGCGGAGAACTGTTCCCTGCGGATCGACGCAGCCCGGAGCTTCTTAACACGAGTCAACCGGAACGGATCCTTGCTATCCACAAGGAATATCTGCAGGCAGGAGCAAGGCTCTTACGAACCAACAGCTTTGCATCCAATCCGTCGACGCTGTTTGGTGTCCGGCCGGAGTCCGGGGCTGGCCGTGAGGAAATGCTGCGGCAGCTTGCGGACAATATCGGGGCGGCGCACCGACTGGCGCATCAGGCCATCCGGGAGGAGCAGGAGATTTTTGTGGCCGGAGATATCGGCCCTGTTCCGACCCAGGGCATGGAGGAACAGGAGCTTCTGGAGGAGTATTTTGCCATTGCGGATGCGCAT
>CAKSAI010000307.1 GCA_934434905.1 uncultured Lachnospiraceae bacterium
CCATATTTTCCCATTAACCAAATGTTGTCAATTCAAGCACACATTCCTTGACTTTTTCGATAAATTATTTATAATGGAATATATATTGAAAACAGAAAGGAACTAGATTTATGGCCCCGGCTTCTTTCAAACCCTATTTCTTTTTTAAAAGCATAAAAGACTATCCGGATGTAATCCCAAATGAACATCTGTATCTGGTAAATTTAGGCTATGAAAAATGTCCTCCTAAATTTCAGTTCAGTAACTCTTACGATTATTATCGGATTTATACGATCAAATCAGGAAGCGGCACGCTCAAAATTAATGATTCTACATATCATTTGTCCCCAAATGATACTTTTTTGATTCTTCCAAACCAGGTCATCACAAAGCAGGCCTCCGATTCTTCCACATTGGAATATTGCTTTTTTGCATTTAACGGCTCTTTATCGGAAGAAATGCTGGATCATACCCATGAAGACTTTTCCACATTTTGGGGATTGGAACAGTTGTTTCATTTTCTGAGTTATCTGGCCCTCCCGGAACATACAGATGACTCCGTTCCCGCTGAGCCCATCTCCTTTTCCCGGCAACACTTCTTTACCGCCAAGGAATATATTGATCTATACTACTATAAACCGCTTCGGATCGAAGATATCTGTCAGATAGTTGGTTTAAATCGCAGCTATCTGTTTCGGCTTTTTGAAAAATATACCGCTTCCAGCATCATGGATTACCTGACGGATGTGCGTTTGAAACACGCAAAAGAATTGTTGCTTACAACTGATCACTCTACTACCATTGTTTCCAAGCTTGTCGGTTACATCAACCCGACCTCCTTTTACCGTATGTTCAAGCGAAAAGAAAATATGACCCCCAGCCAATGGAAAGAACATCATAAGGAATGACAGATTTTTCCATCAAAAAAAAGGGCCGATCACCCAACGCCATCTTATGTTAATGGCATTGGGCGATTGACCCTCTTTTTTACATATCTTCAAACGTCTCCTTGAGCCGATCCCGGAAGCCCTTCTTCTTTCCACGCTTATCCTCGGTAGGTGCCGCCCCGTTCTGGCTCTTTAAGGTCTGTCCGCTGACATCATCGAAGTGCCGCAACGCCTCCTTGGCCTCTGCATTCAAGGACGTGGGCACCTGAACCACAAGCGTTACATACTGGTCGCCACGGATCGCCTTGTTCCGAAGGGACGGAATTCCTTTTCCTTTCAGCCGGATTCTGGTGTCTGTCTGGGTTCCCGGCTTCACCTCGTAAAGTACATCACCGTCTATGGTGCTGATCTTCACCTCTCCGCCCAGCGCTGCCTGTGCGAAGGAGATGGGCGCTGTGGAGTAGACATTCATATCCTGACGCTGGAATATGGGATGGCGTGATACAACCACCTCCACCAGCAGATCTCCTCTGGGCCCACCGCCTGTTCCCGGCTCGCCCTTCTCCCGGATCCTCACACTCTGTCCGTTATCGATACCTGCAGGAATGCTGACTTTGATCTTCTTCCTGCTGGCAATATAGCCGGTTCCACGGCAGTCCGGACACTTCTCACGGATCACCTTGCCGGTTCCCTGGCAGTCCGGACAGGTCTGGACATTCTGAACCATTCCCAGGAAGGACTGCTGTGTATATACTACCTTGCCCTTACCGCCGCACTTGCTGCAGGTCTCCGGCGATGTGCCGGGCTTCGCACCTGTGGCGTGGCAGGTCTTGCATTCATCCTTTAACGTGATTTCAATCTCCTTCTCACAGCCGAAGGCTGCTTCCTCAAAGGAGATCCGCACAGACGCCCGCAGGTTCGCGCCCTTCATAGGGCCGTTGTTTGCAGAACGCCTTCTGCTGCCGCCCCCGAAGAAGTCACCGAATATATCGCCGAAGATATCACCCATATCCATGCCGGAGAAGTCAAAGCCTCCCGCTCCGCCTGCACCGCCCTCGAAGGCCGCATGGCCAAACTGGTCGTACTGACGGCGCTTCTCCGCATCACTCAAGACCGCATAAGCCTCGGACGCCTCTTTGAACTTCTTTTCCGCCTCGGCATCCCCCGGATTCATGTCTGGATGATATTTCTTTGCCAGCACACGGTACGCCTTCTTTATTGCTGCGTCATCGGCATTTCGGTCAACGCCGAGAACCTCGTAATAATCTCTTTTCTGTTCTGCCATAACTGATTCCCTCTTTACCGTTCACAAGGGTTGACAGTAAAACTGCCAACCCCTTGTTCATTCTAAAATACCCTAAGGTACTTACACTTCTTTGTAGTCCGCGTCTACCACGTCATCCTCCGGTGCGCTGTAGCTCTCCGCTCCCGGATTCGGGCCAGCGCCCTGAGCGCCTGCACCCTGGGCAGCCTGTGCCTGCTCATACATCTTGGCAAATACCTTCTGGGCGCTCTCCATCAGCTTTTCTTTCGCTGCCTTCATCTCGCCCACCTGGTCATCGGTCATATCCTCTGCATTGGGATGAGCCTCTACCAGAGACTTCAGAGCATTCAAGTCAGCTTCTACCGCCGCCTTATCGTTGGCATCAATGTTGTTTCCAACCTCTTCCAGGGCTTTCTCAGTCTGGAATACGAAGGAATCTGCATCGTTTCTGGTATCAATTGCTTCCTTACGCTTCTTGTCCTGTGCCTCAAACTCAGCCGCTTCCTTTACAGCCTTGTCGATATCTGCTTCCGACATGTTGGAGCCTGCCGTGATGGTGATATGCTGCTCCTTGCCGGTTCCAAGATCCTTAGCGGATACATTTACGATACCGTTGGCATCAATATCAAAGGTAACCTCGATCTGCGGAACACCACGACGTGCTGGCGGGATTCCATCCAGACGGAACTGACCTAAGGATTTATTATCTCTGGCGAACTGCCGCTCACCCTGTACCACGTTGATATCAACAGCGGTCTGGTTATCAGCAGCGGTGGAGAAGATCTGGCTCTTCTTGGTGGGGATCGTTGTATTACGCTCGATCAGCCGTGTCGCTACACCACCCATGGTCTCAATAGACAGGGACAACGGTGTTACATCCAGCAGAAGAATCTCACCTGCACCGGCATCGCCAGCCAGCTTACCGCCCTGGATAGCGGCACCGATTGCCACACATTCATCCGGGTTCAGAGACTTGCTGGGCTCCTTACCGGTCAACTGCCGTACCTTATCCTGCACGGCCGGAACACGTGTAGAACCACCTACCAGAAGCACCTGGCCGAGATCGGCAGCAGTAATGCCCGCATCACGCAGCGCATTCTGAACCGGAACCGCGGTACGCTCCACCAAGTCATGGGTCAGTTCGTCGAACTTCGCTCTTGTCAGGTTCATATCAAAATGCTTCGGTCCATCCGCTGTAGCCGTAATGAACGGAAGGTTGATGTTGGTCGTGGTAGCGGAAGACAATTCCTTCTTCGCCTTCTCAGCCGCCTCTTTCAGTCTCTGAAGAGCCATCTTATCATTGGAAAGATCTACGCCCTCCATCCTCTTGAACTCTGCCAGCATATAATCGGTGATCTTCTGGTCGAAGTCATCGCCGCCCAGACGATTATCACCGGAAGTGGACAGCACTTCGATAACGCCATCACCAATCTCGATGATTGATACATCGAAGGTACCGCCGCCCAGGTCGTACACCATAATCTTCTGTTCTTTCTCATTATCAAGGCCGTAAGCCAGTGCCGCAGCCGTCGGCTCGTTGATGATACGCTTTACGTCCAGACCGGCAATCTTACCTGCATCCTTGGTTGCCTGACGCTGTGCGTCATTGAAGTAAGCGGGTACGGTGATAACTGCTTCCGTTACCTTCTCGCCCAAATAATTCTCAGCATCTGCTTTCAGCTTCTGAAGAATCATAGCGGATATCTCCTGCGGAGAATACTTCTTACCGTCGATATCTCTCTTATGGTCAGTACCCATTTCACGCTTGATGGAGGAGATTGTCTTCTCCGCGTTGGTGACTGCCTGACGCTTTGCCGGCTCACCTACCAGACGTTCCCCGGTCTTTGTGAAAGCCACAACAGACGGTGTCGTTCTTGCTCCTTCTGTATTGGCGATAACCACAGGTTTACCACCTTCCATAACTGCTACACAGCTATTTGTTGTTCCTAAGTCAATACCAATAATCTTGCTCATAATTATTTCCTCCTATATTTTGAATAAATTTTTTACTGTACTACTGATACCATGCTGTGTCTTACGACGCTGTCACGGTACATATATCCCTTCTGCAGCTCCTGGGCTACAGTTCCGGAT
>CAKSAI010000308.1 GCA_934434905.1 uncultured Lachnospiraceae bacterium
GCTCTACAATGCACAGATCACCACCATAGACAGCTTTTGTCTGTTTGTGATACGCAATTATTTTCATAAGATTGACCTGGAACCGGATTTCCGGGTAGGCGAGGAGGGCGAGCTTAAGCTTCTTGCAGGCGACGTGCTGAATAAGCTTCTGGATACGTATTATGAAGCGGATTCACCGGAATTTATCCGTCTCACCGAGACCATCGCCACCGGAAAGAATGACGAGAAGCTGAAGGAGACCATCGAGACACTGTATACCTTTGCCATGAGCGATCCATGGCCTAAGGAATGGCTTATGCGCTGCATGGAGCCTTACCGGAGCGGGTCCTTGGAGGAATTTGAAAAGCAGCCGTTATGTGCGGCACTGCTTTCCTATCTCGATGCGGTGACCGGAGAATGGATTCGGATGATGGAGGTGGCACTTTCGGTGAGCCTGGAGTCGGACGGCCCCCAGATGTATGCGGATGTTCTGGCGGACGAGGTGGAGATGCTTAAGACCCTGAAAGGCTGTGACAGCTACCAAGCTTATGCGAATGCTGTGGGGACGATAAGCTTCGGGCGGCTTCCCGCAGCACGGAAATTCGCCGGGGATGAGCAGAAGAAGCAGTATGTGCAGGAGCTTCGCAATGAAGTGAAGGATTCCCGGAAGAAGCTGATGGAGCAGTTCTTCTTCCTTTCCCCTACCGAATTGGCAGCCGGATTGAAGGAGAATGAGCCTGTGATCCGTATGCTCCTTACTGTGACGGCGGATTTCATGGATGCCTTTCTTGCAAAAAAGCAGGAGAGGAACATGCTGGACTTCAGCGATCTGGAGCATTTTGCGCTGGAGATCCTGGTGGATAAGGAGACGAAGCAGCCAACCCAGACAGCCGAGGATCTCAGAAAGCAGTTTGAGGAGGTCATGATCGACGAATATCAGGACAGCAATTACGTGCAGGAGGCGTTGCTGGCGGCGGTGGCCGGGGTGGACAACCGCTTTATGGTGGGAGATGTGAAGCAGAGCATCTATCGCTTCCGCATGGCCAGGCCGGAGCTTTTTATGGAGAAATATGATACCTATTGTTCGGAGAATGACATAAATCAGAAAATCGATTTGCACAAGAATTTCCGAAGCCGCCCGGAGGTGCTTCAGACCGTCAATGACATCTTTTACCGGATCATGGCAAAGGACCTTGGAAATGTGGAGTATGACGCGGCAGCGGCGCTCTATCCGGGCATGGAATTCCCAAAGAGCAGCGATCCTGATATGTTTCGGACGGAAGTGCTTCTGGCAGATCCGAAGGATTGGGAGGAATCCGCGGGTAGCGGTGGCGAGGAGGATGTGAGAAGCGGCGGAGCAGGTGGCAGTCCGGAGGCAGTTATGATCGCACAGAAGATCCGGCAGTTGATGGCACACCAGCAGGTAACAGACAAGAAGACCGGGCAGCTACGCCCCATGGAGTGCCGGGATGTGGTGATCCTGCTGCGTGGAATCGGCAGCTTCGGTCAGGAGCTGACAGAGGTACTCAAAAACTATGGAATTCCGGCGATGACTACCGCCGGAACCGGGTATTTCTCGGCCATCGAGGTGCAGACCGTGTTGAATCTGCTGCGGCTTTTAGATAATCCCAGACAGGATATTCCCATGGCTGCGGTGCTGCGGTCTTATATCGGCGGGATCAGCGAAGAGGAGATGGCAAAGATCAGGATCCGCTATCCTGACATGCCTTTTTATCAGAGTGTGCTTTCATATGCCGGAATAGGAGACGATGGCGTTCGTGCAGAGCAGCAAGGGGAATATAGAAGCGGAACTTCGACAGAAAATCCAACAGTTTCTGGCTAAACTTGCTGATTTCCGGGATCGTGTCAGCGATACGCCCATCCATGAGCTTTTGTATCAGGTGATGGATGAGACCGGGTATCTGGATTATGTGTATGCCTTGCCCGGCGGGTCGGTGCGGCGCGCAAATCTCCTGATGCTTTTAGAGAAGGCAATTGCCTACGAGAAGACCAGCTATCATGGGCTGTTTCATTTCATACGATATATCAATGAATTGCAGAAGTATGAGGTAGACTTCGCGGAGGCCGAAGATGAGAGTACGGAAAATGTTGTTCGTATCATGACGATTCACAAGAGCAAGGGACTGGAATTCCCGGTGGTGATCGTGGCGGGGATGGGACGGCTCTTAAATCAGCAGGATGTGCGAAACCGCATGGTTCTTCATCCCCAGTATGGCATTGGCCTGGATGTCACGGATCTTGCAAGGCGGGTGCGGATTCCTTCCCTGAGCAGACAGATCCTGGCCCGTCAGATCCAGATGGAAAATGCCGGGGAGGAGCTGCGTGTACTGTATGTGGCACTGACCCGTGCCAGGGAGAAGCTGATCCTTAGCGGAACGCTGAAGAAGGCCGAAGAGAAGCTTGCTTCCTTTGCATCTTGGCGCATGGACGGGCAGGGACATATGGGGTTCCTGGCCCGGTTGAAGGCCGGCTGCTATTTCGACTGGGTACTTCCGGCACTTCTTTTGGAAAATGAAGAAGAATTTGAGCCTGCAACAGGTAGCAGGAAAACGACGCCAGGTTACAGTATCCATCAGGTGACGCCGCTTGAGCTTATGCAAGACGAAGTGGAGCAGGAGACGGAACAGGCTTGGAGCAGGGAAATGCTGCTTGCGCTGGCAGAAAGGCCTCAACCGGAGCTGTCCTCAGAGATCGCCAGCCGTCTTTCCTACCGCTACCCTTATGAAAAGGAGCAGGAGTTGAAGACCAAGCTCTCGGTGTCCGAACTGAAGCACCGGGCCATTGACCAGCTACGGCGGGAGGAGAGCGATACCACTTATGCATTCGAAGAGCCGGAGGTGATCCCATATATCCCGGATTTTATGCGGGAGGCTGTGGGAGCACAGGAGGAGGAAAACATCGGTGCCCTGCGGGGAACGGCCATGCACCGGGTACTGGAATGCTTTGATTTCTCCAGAGAATTTGATACGCTGAAGGAGCAGATAGACGGGATGCTGGCAAGCGGTCGTCTGGAACAGCGGCTCTATGAACTTGTCTCATTGCCGACACTTATGCAGTTTATGCGTCTGCCCCTGGCTTCCCGTATGCAGAAGGCCGCTCGTGTAGGCCAACTGTATAAGGAAAAGCCCTTCGTCATGGGAAAACGCGCCGATGAGGTCTCACCGGAGACAGACAGCAGCGCCATGGTGCTGATCCAGGGAATCATCGATGCCTTCTTTGAAGAGGACGGCCAACTGGTGCTGGTGGACTATAAGACGGACGCAGTCAAGACGAAAGAAGAGCTGATCGGCCGCTATAAGGCTCAGATGGATCTCTATCAGGAAGCCCTGGAACGAGCCACAGGCAAGCAGGTGAAGGAGAAGATACTCTATTCATTCAAATTGCAGGGGGAAATACTGGTGTAGAATAGCAACGATTCACAGCCCCCTCTACGCACATGCTGGGAACCAGCCATAGGAAAGGAAATATTATGCGTATTATTTTAGCATCCGCTTCTCCAAGAAGGAAAGAGCTTCTTGCCCGTATGGGCATGGACTTCGAGATCCTTCCGGCGAAGGGAGAAGAGCATATTACGAAGGAAAGTCCGGCGGAAGCCGTTCAGGAGCTGGCGCTCAATAAGGCACAGGAAATAGCGCAGCAACTGGGAAAGAAGGAGCTGAACGAGGATATATTGGTAATAGGCGCCGACACTGTGGTGGCTTATGATGGAAAGATCCTCGGAAAGCCTAAGGATGAGCAGGACGCCGTAGGGATGTTGACCTTGCTTAGCGGCAACACCCACAGTGTATACACCGGAGTAGCCCTGCTTATGACGAGAAATGGAAGGTGGGAGGAGCGCACCTTCTTCGAGGAGACAAAGGTCACCATGTATCCCATGAGCCAGGAAGAGATCACGGCCTATGTCGCCACCGGTGAACCTATGGATAAGGCGGGCGCCTACGGCATTCAGGGGAAATGTGCCATCTATATAAAACGGATAGAAGGGGATTATAACAACGTAGTCGGCCTTCCGGTTGCAAGGATCTATCAGGAGTTGAAGTTTTTAAACAAAAATGTATTGCTTTTGTGCGCACAAATCAATGTGGCAGAACTGACTGAAGCAGAGTTAAACGTAGAATTGGAGAAAGGATATGCGGATATGACCGCAGGCAGAACGAGACCTGCAAGACAGGTGTTTGCTGATATCCGTAAGGATTACAGTATATGATTTACGAGCGGATGA
>CAKSAI010000309.1 GCA_934434905.1 uncultured Lachnospiraceae bacterium
GTGCATCTTCGGTGATGGAGGATCTGCTTGGAGCCTTTTCGCTGAGAAAAGAAGGAAAGGGCACGGAAGGCTTCCCCGATCATTATAAAAGAATTTGTTTCCTGCAAAGTATTCCTCCTAAGAAGCTGGAAGAGGAAAAAAAGCTTACCGAACTGCTGCACTCTTGGAATGAAGAGAGCTGCCTTGTATATGCGCAAGGGGAAGAAGTAACCGTTTATGCAACGACAAAAAGAGGACTGCTTTACGGAGCAGCCAGCCTCCTGCATTTGACACAGGGAGGATATTTGCGTCAGGTTTGTGCTTACTATGCACCGATGTGCAAAGAGCGTGGGATGAAGATCTTTACCCCTTCCCGAAAGAACATTTCCTTTTTTAAAAGATTTATAGATCTTTTGGTTTTTTATCAATTCAATACCGTAATGATCGAAGTCGGGGGTGCCATGGAATATAAGAGGCACCCGGAAATTAATCAGGGATGGGTTTCTTATTGCAAGGAAATGTCCGAGTATTCCGGAAAAACCACAGTGATACAGGATCAGACCTTTCCCTGGTATAAAAATGCCATTCATATGGAAAACGGCGGCGGAGAATTCCTGACTCAGGAGGAAATGAAACAGCTGATATCCTATTGCAAGGAAAGAGAACTGGAAGTGATTCCGGAAGTACCTTCTTTGGGACACTGCGATTATTTGATGATGGGTAATCCAGAGATTGCGGAACGCCCGGAGGATCCATATCCGGATACCTACTGCCCTTCCAATCCCAGATCGTATGAAATTTTATTTGATGTAATGGATGAGGTCGTGCAGGTATTTGAACCGGAGCGGATGAATATCGGGCATGATGAATATTATTCCATTGCTGTCTGTGAAAAGTGTCGGTTAAGATCCGGAGCGGATATTTTCGCAGATGATGTAAATAAAATTGCAGCATATCTGAAAAAGAAAAATATTAAAACCGTGATCTGGGGCGATAAATTGTTAAAAAATGCACAGGTTCCGGGGGCAGGACCTTTTGGAGGAGCCGAAATCAGGATGTATTCTCCTGCATTTCACAGGGAGGGCAAGTTTATCGGGATCATGCCGGCAACCTGGCCGGCAATCTATCGCGTGAACAAGGAAGTAGAAATCCTGCACTGGAACTGGGGACTTTCCCGGGATCTGGAGGACGAGCTGCTGGAGGAAGGTTTTTCCGTACGTTATGGGAATTTTGACAGTTATCTGTTCCCGAACTGGAAGGATCGCAAAAAGGAGATCTGCGGCGCCATGATTTCCAACTGGAGTACGTTGGACGAAAGGATTCTGCAGAGAAACGGAATCTTTTTCAATATTGCCTACGCATATGAAATGTTCTGGAATCCGGATTATAAAGAATATGATTTTGAGAAAATCAGAGCCTTGGTTATGGAAAGTCTTTATGACAGAAAAAACCCGGATCGGAAGAAATGCAGGATTAACGAGGAGTCGCGTCACCCGGATTATGTGGAACTTCTGTATCACACGGATTATCACCCGGATTTCCAGTGGTTTGTGGACGGTGTATTCCCGGAGGACTCCAAATATAGGATCGGTGAGGTAAAGTTTCTCTATGCAGACGGAAGTCAAAGCAGCATTCCCGTAAGGTACGGAGATGATATCGGTTACCGGCTGGCTTCCTGGAAAAGGGAACGGATGGAAGAACAGAACATGTATCAGGTGGATGACCATTTGATGGAAACGACTTATGCAACGCTGCCGCAGCAGGTGGGAGAAGAAACTTTTTACCGGCATATGTTTTCCAACCCTTGCCCGGAAAAAGAGCTTTTGCGGGTAACAGCGGAGACGGATCCGGAAAAACATTGTACGATTCTGGTAAAAGAAATTCAGAAAATGGAATATAAAAGATAGGACATAGGGAGGGAATATGGCAGGAACAGTTCGATTTCCCATAAAGATTAACAGACAGGGAGGATATTTTGAGGATCAGGATGGAAAGCCTTTCCTGTGGCAGGCAGACACCTGCTGGAGAATTTTCTGGATGATGACTCTTGAGGAAGCACAGACTTATCTGGAAGATCGGGCCAGGAAGGGATTCACGGTCATTCAGGTGCATATGCTCCCTCATCATATCTATCAGACGAATTGCTATGGGGAAAATCCCTTTCTGGAACCCGGAAAGATAAAGGCGTTAAACGAGGCCTATTTTGCACATGCAGACCGGGTTCTGGCATATGCGCAAGACCTGGGGCTTGCGGTTGCCATTGCACCTATGTGGCTGAGTACCTGGGAGGATGACTGGCATTTGCTGTATCATGGAGAAGCTCTCCTGGAATATGCCCGTCAGATCGCAGCAAGATACGGAAGATTTTCCAATGTCATAGCTTTTATTCACGGGGGAGATGACGATGCCATCCCGCTCCATGAAGAGATCAGAAAATGCGTACCTGTCTATCAGGAAAATGCACCGCATGTTTTGAATACCTTTCATGCAGGTATCGGTCCAAGTTATCCCCTTTTCGGAGAAGAAGAATGGTATGATTTCTGCATGAATTATACGTATGATTATGATTGCTGTATCCGGCAAATGCTGGAGGCAAAGGAAAAATATCCGGACAAGCCGGCATTACTGGGAGAAACCCATTATGATGGAAATGATGGAATCGGAGCAGATGTTGTGCGGAAATTTGCTTATACCTCCATCCTTCTGGGCGGCAGCGGACAGACCTACGGAAATAAGGATATCTGGATGGCAAATATGTTCTGGCCGGACGCATTATGGAGTGCGGCAGCTCAGCATATGATGACATTGCGGGAAATCTTTGAACAGATTCCCTGGTGGCGCATGAAGCCGGATTTTCAGGGAAAGAGAATCCGGACGATTCGATCATTGATGCCGAACGCATCCGATCATTATATCCCGACAGCCTGTACGGAAGATGGGAAAGAATTGGCTGCTTTTATATCGGATCGACGCTATTTTACGATTCCCGGCATGGAATATGCGAAAGATGCCGAATGGATTGATCCGGTGAGCGGCAGGCATTTTGCGGCGGTATGGGCAGATGGAGGAAGACTGCAGATTCCGGGACATAATGCGGGAGGTGCGGATGACTGGCTCCTGCATATCAAAAAGAACGGAGAATGAAAATGAGAGTGATGTTTCTTGGAGGACCGGGTAATATTTCGGACTCAGCAATTGCATATTTTCTGAAAAAAGAAATTCCTGTTGCGGTTATTAAGAGAAGCCGCGGCGGCCTGCTTGGCTATGAGGGAAAAATCCGCGTCTATTATGGAGATCGCGATCGTAAAGAAGTGCTGGTTGACGCATTCCGGGATTTCAGGCCGGATATTGTAATTGACAGCACCTGTTTCGAACTATGTCAGGCTGATACCGTGGTTTGTGCCTTAAGAGCGGTACCCTGCAGGAGATTTTTATTTATCAGTACAGCGGATGTGTACGGATACCCGTTGTCCAGACTTCCCATGGGGGAAGAGGATCCCATGAGAACTCCCAATGGAAAATATGCAGAGGACAAAAAGGCGATTGAAGAATTGTACCGGAGGGAACTGGAAGGTACGTCGATTGGATATACGATTATCCGGCCGGGATATTCTCTTGGGAAAACTTTCTGTATGAGTGCATTTGGCCGGGATAGAGGGGTCTGGCTGGTTGCCAGAATCCGACAGGGAATGCCGATATATTCCCCCGGAGACGGAACAACGCTTATCGATGCGGGTGCAGCATATAATACAGGACGGATGATCGCAAGAATCTGTGAAGAGGATAGCACCATCGGTCAGATCTATAATTGTGCACATAATCGGGCAGTTACCTATGACGAGTACCTTCAGGCATTCGGGGAAGCGCTGGGTAAACCTGTAAAGATTGTACATATTCCCACGGACTTTTTATTCTCTTTGGACAGGCAGGAAGTAAAGGAGAGCGTATTGGGTGATCTTGCCAGGTTTCACCTGTATTTTTCCGTAGATAAATTTCGCAGACAGTTTCCGGATTTTGAATGGGAGTATTCTCTGGCAGATGCTATCCGTGAATTCATTTCTTACCAGGAATCCATCGGAGGATTTGAAGGAACGCAGGAGCCGGTATTTGAAGACAAAGTGGTGCAGTTGTGGCAGGAAGACATGGAGAAGCTTAAAAATCATGTCAATGCAAATGTGTGAAGGAGTGACAGAATGAAAAATCAATATGAATTGACCCCTGAGCAGAGAGTGGAATACAGC
>CAKSAI010000310.1 GCA_934434905.1 uncultured Lachnospiraceae bacterium
TCATAACATTACTCTCCTTTTGCCCTTGTATCATATTATAGCTAATAATGCAAAAAAAGACAACAAAATACACCGAAAAAAATCGGTGTATTTTGCGGGATTTGGGATTAAAAATAAAAAAGTATAAAACCTTGGGATCAATCATAATATGGGATCGTCAGGTACTGGCCGGAATGAATATCATCCGATTTAAGGCCATTCAGTTCCTTAACCTCATCAATATACTCCTGAACGGAGCCGTATTCCTCTCCCATATGGGCACAGGCGATGCTCCACAGGGAATCCCCTTGCTCGATCTCGATGCTTGTGTAATATTTATAAGAAACCGGGGTATCCGAAGCCTTGCTCCTGCCGGCAGCTATAATGCCGCTCCCGATCAATACTCCGCATATTATGATACATATGGTAACAGCGATGACTGCGATTCTCTGATGCATGATCTGCTGCTGTCTTCTTCTCATGATTGCTTCTCTTCTGCTCATAACAAAACCTCCACATTGTACCGAACGAATGTTTTCGAACGTTTGTTTATATCGATTATAATACACGAACAAGCGTTTGTCAACACTTTTTTCGAACAAATTTTCGGAACAAATTTTCGTGAATATTTGTTTGCTTTTTGCGATGGATTATGCTATACTTATTAAAAATACGCAAGGGAGGATTTTTTCTATGGCATATGGGAAGATCAGTGAGAAGCAGAGAGAGATTCTGGAATATATTAAGAGCGAGATTGTGAATAAGGGATATCCGCCGGCAGTCCGGGATATTTGTGAGGCAGTTCACTTAAAGTCTACCTCTTCTGTCCATTCCCATCTGGAAACATTGGAGAAGAACGGCTATATTCGCAGAGACCCCACCAAGCCCAGAGCCATTGAGATCATGGACGACAGCTTTAATATGGTAAGGCGCGAGGTTGTGAATGTTCCGCTGATCGGACGTGTAGCTGCCGGAGAACCTATTCTTGCAGTGGAGAATGTCGAGATGTACTTCCCGATTCCTGCGGAGCTTATGCCGA
The DNA here is from genome assembly GCA_934434905.1 of uncultured Lachnospiraceae bacterium. Taxonomy (GTDB): domain Bacteria; phylum Bacillota; class Clostridia; order Lachnospirales; family Lachnospiraceae; genus 14-2. Next base: position 1,019 of record CAKSAI010000310.1, read on the forward strand.
ACCAGGACTGCTTCCTGTTAGAGGTTCATGGCGAGAGCATGGTGGAAGCCGGGATATTCGACGGCGATAATATTCTGGTGAAGCAGCAGTCCACTGCCAGCAACGGCGATATAGTAGTTGCACTGGTAGATGATTCTGCTACCGTGAAGACTTTCTATAAGGAGAACGGTCACTTCCGTCTGCAGCCGGAGAACTCTTCCATGGATCCGATCATTGTGGATCATGTTGAGATTCTTGGCAAGGTATTTGGCGTGATGCGTTTCTTCCGGTAACATTATATCATGTGCAAATGCGGCACATGATCAGCATTCGCCGTTCGCCAATCATGCAAGCATGTTGGCTCTCTTGCGCTCATTATATCGTGATTTCATCACGATCCAATTCGTCATTCGTCAAATACAAATAAATTTGTATTTTCCTCATTTGCACTCATTATATCTTAATCTTTGAGTTGTAATGTGTGTTATAATAAGCCCCTGGTATATCAGAATTGATATGCCAGGGGCTTTTTTCAAAAACATTTACAGTTCTTCCGCCGGGATCATCTTCCCGTCCCGCCAGATCCGTTCCAGATCATAGAACAGGCGATCCTCCTTGGAAAATACATGTACAATAATATCGCCATAGTCCATCAGGATCCAACTGGAATTCTGGTTTCCCTCAATCTGTCTGGCATTGTGTCCGCTCATTGTCAGCTCCTCGTCCACCGCATCCACCATGGCTTGAAGCTGATTGGGATTGGTTCCGTTAGCGATGATAAAATAATCTGCCAGAACGGAGATCTCGCTGATGTCAATAACACGGATATCTTCCGCCTTCTTCTCACTTAATGCCTTGCAGGCAAGCTTTGCCAATTCTCTGGATTCTTTCATTGAAATCCCTCCTGATAAAAAAATTTATACGTCTGTTCCGTCATAGGATCGATAACATCCCTGGACTCTTCCAGATAGATAAGGGTGTCCTTTAGGATCAGGCACATCGTCGCATCCAGATCCTGAAACGCCAGCGTCCGAACCTCCGGAAGATCTGCTGCCTTATCCCGGTTGGGCTCCATATAATCCGAAATAAAGATGATCTTGTCTAAGCGGTTCATACCGGGCGCCCCGGTGGTATGCACGGCTATCGCGTGAAGAATCTCCGGGTCACTGACATCGTATACAGTTTCTGCCAGATATGCCCCTAATTTCGCATGGAGCAAAAAAGGACTCTTTTTTTCCGACTCTGTAACGTCTATCTGATATTTTTTACACATTTTAAGCTTCTTATCGTTGGGAATGCACTTTGCACAATCATGCAGCAATCCCGCCAACAGCGCCTTTTCCATATTCTCACCGTGGGCCATGGCCAGGCTGGCCGCCGTGTACATAACGCCCATGGTGTGGCGGAAACGTTCTTTGTCAAGCTCCTTGCGGAGCGCTTTCTCAATCTCTGCTCGCTTCATTCTATCAAGTCCTGTCCTTCATCAAGTCCGGTCTTTGTATAAGCCGTGCTCCTGTATATATGCCCGCACCGGCTCAGGCACCATATAGCGGATGGTCTGCCCCTGCCCTGTCCGTGTACGTATCTGATTCGAGGATACCTCATAATTAGGAGTTCTTAAGGGAAAAACAGCCGCTTCGCCATAGCGTTCACGCAAATATGCGATCTTATCCTGAAACACGCTGCCATCCACGTCATCCCGAATGGCTGCCAGCACACTGGCTGCCTTCATAATACGCTCCGGGTACCGCCAACTGTCAAAATCCCTCAGAGAATCACCGCCCAGGATAAAGAAGAGCTGATCCTCCCGGTGCTGTTCCTTTAAAAGCTCCAGGGTACGGTAGGTGTAGCTGATCCCCTGCTCTTCCACCTCCAGTGTGGACAGATGAAAGCGCGGATTATCCGCAATAGCCAGACGGATCATCGCACAGCGATGAGATGCGTCGGTGATGTGCTGCTTATTTTTCAACGGGGACTGCCCGGTTGGCATGAAGAACACCTCGTCCAGTCCATATTGATCTGCTGCATTTTCTGCAATCAGCAAATGTCCGTAATGGATCGGATCAAATGCCCCGCCCATAATTCCGATCTTTCTTTGCTTTTCTGACAAAACAATACCTCCCAGGCTGCGATTTATTCTCTCTTCAGGCATGCTGAACTGTTCGCAAATTCCATTACTTCGGGAGCTGAATCTTCGGATCCTTCTTAGAAGGACGATACAGCACGATCTTCTTGCCGATCACATGTACCACTGTGGAACGTGTACGTCCCGCCAGCATCTCTGCGATCTCATTGGGATCGTCAAAGCAATTCTTTAACACGGAAAGCTTTATCAACTCCCGTTTTTCCAGAGCCTCATCCACCGCTGTCACCAACTCCGGTGTCAGACTTGCCTTCCCGATCTGAAAGATGGCATTGATGTTGCTGGAAAGGCTCTTTAAATATGCACGCTGCTTACTTGTCATAATAATCTCCTTACTCCTTGTAGTAGTCAAACTCCAGGCTGTACATGCGGACGGTATCGCCCTCCGAGATGCCGGCCTTGGTAAGCTCATCGAGAATTCCCTGATCCTTTAAGAAGCGCTGAAAGAACAGGAATCCCTTCTCCGAGTCGATATTGGTATAGCCCAGCATCTTCTCAATCTTGGGTCCTTCCACCACGTACACGTCTTCGTCTGCGTTATAGGAAACCGTATAAGGCTCGTCCTTAAACATGGCAAGCTCCGGAAAATATTCCTGTTCATAGACGATAGGTGCATCGTCCACCTCTGACAGAAGCGCATTTACATGGAACAGAAGCTCCTTGAGATTCTGCCCGCTGACAGCAGAGATTGGAAACACCCGGATTCCCTGGGGTTCAAACTCCTCCTTCAGTCTCTTTATCGGACTTTCCTCTTCATCGTAAATAGCATCGATCTTATTCGCCGCGATTACCTGTGGCTTCTTCAGCAGCTCCGGATTGTAAGCCTCCAGTTCCCGGTTGATGGCATAGATATCGGCAATGGGATCGCGTCCCTCCGTAGATGCCGCGTCAACCATATGGATCATCACCTTGGTGCGCTCAATATGCTTTAAGAATTCATGTCCCAGACCAACACCCTCCGAAGCTCCTTCGATCAATCCCGGAATATCCGCAATCACAAAGCCCTGTCCATCCGATAAGTCCACCACACCGAGATTCGGGTTCAGCGTGGTAAAATGATAATTGGCAATCTTGGGG
>CAKSAI010000311.1 GCA_934434905.1 uncultured Lachnospiraceae bacterium
GGAAAAAGGTATTTGTACGGATCCGTTACGTGACAGGTCTTATTGGGGGATTGGAGAGACTTTGAAGGGGTATCTGCCCCAGGAGCTGGAAGAACATTTGTCGGATGAGGCACAGAATCTGACATTTATTGCAGGACAGATGCGAACAGAACGGGAGCAGAGCCAAAATAAATTACCGTTAAGGCTGGAAAATGGTTATGGTTTATACAGTTTTCCGTTTAATGCGACCGGATTTTTACATATAGAACTGGAGTGTGATCGGGAGAGCATTGTATATTTGCTGTTTGATGAAATACTCAGTGAGGGTAAAGTGGATTTTATGCGCCTTACCAGCTGCAATTGTTTTAAATATATGCTGGATATAGGGCGACACAATATTATAACTTTTGCGCCATACACGATGAAATATATACAGGTGGTTGTAGAAGGCAATGCCAGGATAAACGAACTGGAAATGATTGAGTACAAGCACCCGCCGGTGACATATCAAGTAAAGCTTCCGGAAGATGATACACTGAAAACAATTTATCAGGCAGCACTGGAGAGTTATCTGGCAAATGCGGTAGATGTTTTTACTGACTGCCCATCCAGAGAACGGGCGGGGTGGTTGTGCGACAGTTTTTTTACAGCGAGGGTAGAATATGTTCTGACAGGAGAATCTGTGTTGGAACGTACTTTTCTGGAAAATTATATTCGGCCGGAACGGTTTGAAAAGCTGCCAAAAGGAATGCTGCCCATGTGTTATCCGGCTGACCATCTTGATGGAAACTTTATTCCAAATTGGGCGATGTGGTTTGTGCTGGAATTGGAGGAATATGTGCAAAGAAGCAACGATTGGAGTTTGATAGAGGCTGGAAAGACGCGTGTCTATGATTTGATAGAGTATTTCAAAAGATTTGAAAATGAGTATGGGTTGCTTGAAAATCTGGAAAAATGGATATTCGTAGAATGGTCTCGTGCAAATGATGATGATGTGGTGCAGGATGTTAACTTTCCAACGAATATGCTTTATATGAGAATGCTCAAAGCAGCAGCCGATCTCTATGAGGATGAAGGTCTGGCAAAAAAGGCTCAACATATTCGCACTGTGATTCGTGGACGTTCACGAAAGGAAATTTTCTATACAGATAACGAACAGCGGGTAGGGGCAAAGCTGGTAAATCCCAATAATTGTACGGAAGTGTGTCAGTACTATGCCTTTTTTACTGGTGTTGCGACGAAGAACGAGGACCCGGTTCTTTGGAACATCTTGTGTGAAGACTTCGGATATCGAAGAAAAGAGACAGGAAAGTATCCGGAGGTGGCATTTGCAAATGCGTTTATAGGAAATTATCTTCGTGTTGAGTTATTGTACCGGGACAGACAATATGAAGAGGTGATTGACAGTATGAAAGGTTACTTTTCTGCCATGGCAAAACAGACAGGAACCTTATGGGAACATGATAGCCCCCTTGCGAGCTGCAATCATGGGTTTGCATCGCATGTAATCTATTGGCTTGCAGGAATATATCAGACAAAGAGAATGGGTGATAACGGTTGAAAGGATGGATTCGATATGTACAAAAAGAAAAAGTATGATTTTTTTAGTACACGTGAATTGAAGGCTTGCGGATGGCTAAAAAATCAATTGAGATTGCAGGCAGAGGGACTTAACGGCAATCTAGATAAGGTGTGGCCATATATAAGAAACAGTTCATGGATAGGGGGTGATGTAGAGGACTGGGAAAGAGTTCCGTATTGGTTGGACGGTTTTATTCCGTTGGCTTATCTGCTTGAGGATGCAGAGATGATAGAGAGAGCAAAAAAATACGTGAATGCGATTATGGACTCACAACAGGAGGATGGCTGGATTTGTCCATGTTCACCGGAACAAAGAGGGAACTATGATACATGGGCGATTCTGCTGCTTTCTAAAGTGTTGGCGGTGTATGGAGAATGTTCCGGTGACACGCGTGTAATAGAGGTGTTAAGTAAATGTCTCAAACAGTTTTATGTACATATTAATGGAAGTACGCTGAGAACCTGGGGGGCAGCACGCTGGTTTGAAGGGCTCATCGCAGTGTTTTGGCTCTATGAGCAAACGCACGAGGAGTGGTTGATCAAGCTGGCGTATAAACTCAAGATAGAGGGCATCGATTGGAGAGTCGTTTTGGAAAGTGGTGTTTTTGCAGAATGTACGAAGGTGGATGAATGGGATCTGTTTGCACATGTAGTTAATGTAGGCATGGCATTAAAGTCCGAAGCCCTGATGTCTCTTATCATGGATATTGATGGGGATGAGTTAGCAGAAGAATTCTGGAATTATCTTCAAAAGAAGCACAGTACGGCGTCAGGTTATTTTACCGGAGATGAAAATGTAACAATTGATTCGCCAATTAGGGGGACAGAGCTTTGTGGAGTCGTAGAAACCATGTTTTCATGCGAATATCTCTTTGCAATCACTGGCAAGGAGAAGTGGCTTACACGTTTGGAGAAGCTTGCGTACAATACCCTGCCGGCAGCGGTCAGTCCTGATATGTGGAGTCACCAGTATGATCAGATGACAAACCAGGTGGCGTGTTTCCCAATGTCCAAGCAGCCTTTTGGTTCAAATACGAGAGATGCACATATTTTTGGTCTGGAACCAAATTTTGGTTGTTGTACTGCAAATTTTGGACAGGGATGGCCCAAGTTTGCTCTTGCCACATTTATGAAGGCAGAAGATGGTATTGCTTCATGTGCACTTGCACCTGCAATGGTGCAGACTGAGATAGAAGGTGTCAAAGTGAAATGTGAACTGGTTACGGATTATCCCTTCCGAAATGTTCTGACTTATAAGGTAGAGGCCGAAAGAGCGGTCACTTTTACTTTGTCGATCAGGATTCCGTCATGTGCAGTGAAGGCAACTGTGGATGGAATCAATGTGCCTTGCGGAGAATTCCATAAGATACGCAGAGAATGGAGCGACAGACAGAGTGTTAAGGTTGAACTTACATTTGAGCCAACTGTTGTGGAACGTCCGGGAGATATGATCTGTATATGGCGCGGGTCGTTGTTGTATGCAGTGATGATAGAAGAGAAATGGGAAAAAGTAGAATACGCGGAAGGTGGTGTAGAACGGAAATATCCATATTGTGATTATTATATTTATCCTTTGTCGAAGTGGAATTACGCGCTGGTATCTACTGAATTTGAAGTGAAGGAAAATAACTTTAAAAATGCTTTTGAGACGACAAATCCACCAATAGAGATGATTGCAGAGATGGTTGAGATACCATGGGGATTTAATCATGGACATTGTGATGAAAGACCGCAGAGCTGTGAACCGATCAGCGAAGTGACAAAGGTGAAATTGATTCCGTATGGATGCACAAATTTGCGTATGGCAGAAATACCATATATAAAAAAATAAGGAGGAAGCAGAATGTTTCAATCGAGTGTAACAAAAAAAGTAGCTGTATTGCTTGCTGTTGTATTGCTTTTAGGAACAGTGGCCGGATGTAAGGACGCAAGGCAGGAGGTGCCGGACGATACAGAACAAATTCAGGAAGATAACGGAACGGATACACCGGAAAAAAAGATGATTAAGAAGCTTATTGAAGCTGAGGAAAAACAGGTTGAGGTGGATGCAAAAGAATTTCTGGGCCTGTCCGATTGCTCTGCGGTGGGGGTTGATATGAATCGCTTTGCAACCGAAGAATTATTGGAAGTCAACGAGGCGGATTTTGATGCTGTAGTGGATGGCGCGCAGCATGGAATGATTGCGGATGATTTAAAAGACGATTCGCTTGCGTTCGGTGATGCACTGGAAGCAGTCAAAAAAGCGAATGACGAAGGAAAATCTGTATTACTAAAATTGCCATCAGGTGAACTGGATTTTGTAGAAGGACTGAATGCAGCAGATCGCAGCTGTGCAATATTGCTGTCGGATTTAAAAAATGTTTGTCTGCTGGGAAACAGTACAATGCTTACGATCCATGGAGCTATGGTTGGAGTAAGAGTCAGAAATTGTGAAAATCTCTCCATCAAAGGTATTGACTATGATTATGGCAGAACGCCTTTTTCGGTAGGAAAGGTTAAGTCCAGTACAGATACTTCTGTAACAGTGGTTTATCCGGATCATTATCCGATAACAGAGGATATGAAATTTATGTCTTATCTGGAATACAGTCCCAAAACGTATTTGCCACGTGAAAAAGGAAACTTTTTGCTGGATTCAAATATA
>CAKSAI010000312.1 GCA_934434905.1 uncultured Lachnospiraceae bacterium
ATGATATTGTGCTTTGTTCACAGTATTTTGAACGATTTCTGCAGGATGGAGAAACAATATGAATACATGGATTCTGATGGGGATTATGATATCTATCGGCATGCTGGTGAAAGTGTTGAATAAAAAGCTTCAACTGAGTATGCAAATGGATACAGAGCATTTGCTGTTTTACAATTTCCTGAATGCGCTGTTTGCCAGTGTTTGTTTCTTCGTGGCATCCGGGTTTAGAATAAATCTAAATCTTATTACAGTTATTTTTGCTTTTGCATTCGCATTAATCGTACTGGCAAGTTTAACCATGGCAATGCTTGTACTTTCCAAATTGTCGTTGGCTTTTGCGAGTATAATTGCCAGTGCAGGAGGAATTGTTTGGCCTGCACTGTTTGGAGTGGTGTACTTTGGCGAGAATATTTCCTTAAGTCTGATTTGTGCTGTGTTATTAATGCTGACGGCAGCGGTATTCCCGCTGCTTGAAGGAAAAACAGGGCATAGCACGGTGAAAGGTGCAGTGGTCTTGCCGATTGCAGTGGTGTATTTTGTCCTTTGTGGTGCTTCTGCTATTTGGTCTAAACTTTATGCGAGTACACCCGGAGTATGTGATAGCAGATCCTGCTTTTTGCTGGTAAATGTAATTCTTGTGATTGGAACGGGTGGAGTGTTGTTTGTCCACTTTCGCAGAAATTCCAAGGGTAGGCATGGCAGTATGCGAAAGCTGTTTACAAAAAAACAGGTGGTAAATATTGGTACGCAGACAATAGCAAGTAATATATGTTCCGTGTTAAGTATTTTGATACTTGCAAAAATGGATGTATCTGTTTATACAATCGTACAAAGCTCACTGACATTGATTATAGGAACGTTCATTTCGAAATTCTATTTTAAAGAATATGTCACATGGAAAAATTGGGTTTCCTTAGTACTTGCAATTGTTGCATGCACGATATCAGCAAAAATGTCAGCTTAGACTGTCGGTAAGGATTACCTGATTAACAAGGTGGAAATTTGGGACAATTTCTGTTGTCATGAATCAATAGATTTGGTACAATAAGGAAAATGCTAGATTAAATGGAGAACAAAGATATGCAGCAATTAAAAGAGATTCTGAAACCAGCCGTTTGTGCGCCTTATCGCTCAATTCCCTTCTGGTCATGGAATGACAAGCTGGAGGTGCAAGGACTGTTGGCGCAGATTGCATGGGTGGATGACAATCAGATCGGTGGATTTTTTATGCACGCCCGTTCCGGCCTTCAGACCGAATATATGTCAGAAGAGTGGATGGAGTGCATCGAGGCCTGTGCCCGGGAAGCGGAAAAGCGCGGTATGAAAGCCTGGATTTATGACGAAAATGGATGGCCCAGCGGATTTGCGGGAGGGAAGCTTCTGGAGGATGAGAAGAATCGAGACAAATATATCGAGATCAAGGAAGGCGATTTCGATGAGAGCGCAACCGTGAGTTACCTGCTGACGGAGGACAAGCTGGTGCGCGTGGCGGAGCCTGTGAAGGATGAGGCGGAAGATATAGCGGAGCCAGACGGGGATAATCCGAAGAACATAGCGGAATCTACAGGGGAAGAAACATCTGCGTCTGCGCGATACCTGAATCTCTACATTCGCACAGCCGTCTCCACGGCAGATATCTTAAATCCGGCTGTTGTGGACAAGTTTCTGGCACTGACACATGAGAAGTATAAGGAGCGTTTTGGAGAACAATTTTCTGAGAAAATAGAGGGATTCTTCACAGATGAGCCCCAGTATCAGCGCTGGCATACGCCTTATACGGATGTGATTGCGGCGTATTTTGAAGAGAGATTCGGTGAGGATATCCTGGATTCCCTGGGTCTTCTGTTCGTGGAGAAGGAGGGCTATCGTAGCTTCCGCTACCGCTACTGGAAGGGCATGCAGGAGCTGATGCTTAAGAATTATTCTGAGAAAATATACAATTGGTGTCAGGAGAACAACGTAAAGTTTACCGGGCATTATGTGGAGGAGACCACGCTGGGCAATCAGTTGATGTGCTGCGGCGGAGTCATGCCTTTTTACGAATATGAGCATATTCCGGGAATCGACTGGCTGGGAACCGGTACGGATACGGAGCTTGCGGCCGTGCAGGTGGCAAGTGTGGCTGCACAGCTTGGAAAGAAGCAGGTTCTTACCGAGACCTTTGGCTGCTGCGGCTGGGATGTGACGCCTACGGACTTAAGGCGTATCGCAGGATTTCAGTATGTACACGGCGTGAATATGATGTGCCACCATCTGATTCCGTACACGGAGCGCGGCACACGGAAGTATGATTATCCGGCGCATTATTCCGATGTGAATCCCTGGGTGGCCGAGGAATTCGGAACCTTTAATACGTATTTCACACGTCTGGGCTGTCTCCTGGGCGAAGGAAAGCAGGCGGTTCATGTTGCGGTGCTGCATCCCTTGCGGAGCGCGTACTTTAATTATAAGCGGGAAGCGGAGCACTTTGGTGTGCGTGAGCTGGACAAAGCGCTGTATGATACCAACAAGCTGCTGGGACGGCAGGGAATCGCCTATCATTATCTGGATGAAACGCTGCTGGCGAAGTATGGCTTTGTGAAGGACGGACACATTGGGTGCGGGGCATGCAGCTATGAGTATCTGGTTCTGCCGAAGGTGTATACCATGGACAGAACCACGGAAGCGTTGGTTCGCCAGTTTGTGGAGCAGGGTGGGAAGCTGTTGCTGTTGGATGAGAAGCCTTCCTGCATAGAAGCAGAGCCCTTTGATTATCCGTACCTTGTCACGAACTGTACGATAGAGGATATTGCGAAATCACAGCCTTTCCGGGTAAAAAATAAAGATGTGGACATTTATACGGCATATCGGAAGCTTGACGGGATGGAGTATCTCTATGTAATGAATTCATCCCAGAGCGCTACTTTGACACAAGAGTTTATATTTGAACAGAATGTTCAGTCATTTACAAAGGTAGACCTGACGGATCTGTCGGAAAAGCAGGTGCCGCTGCGCATTACATTAAAGCCGGGCGAGGATGCACTGCTGTTCCTTAAGGAGGAACCGGTGGCAGAGGAGAAGGAGCTGATCCCATATGAACTGCTTTTCCAGAATGCTGAAATTGCATTTAAGGAGAACGCGCTACCAATCGATCATATCCGTTATTCCGAGGATGGACAGACGTATTCCAAACCATGGCCGCATGCGGCACTGTTCCAGAAGCTGATCAAGGAAAGATATGAAGGAACGATCTTTTTCCGCTATGAATTTGATGTGCAGGAGCTGCCGGAAAGGATTTTCCTCAGGGCGGAGGCAAGCCACGAGGTTCAGGCGTGGCTCAATGGTGCTCTGCTGACAGAGAAGCTCCCGTCAGAGCAGGGGTATATAAACGTATATGATATTACTTCACAGGTAGTTTTGGGCAGAAACGAATATACGGTGCAGGTAAACTGGCACGAGGATGAGAGCGTGCATTATGCACTGTTTGGCGAGAATGTGACGGAAAGCCTGAAAAACTGTGTGGTATATGATTCTGAGCTACAGCCCATACAGCTTGCGGGGCAGTTCGGCGTATATCCGAGAACCGGGTATGCATGGACAGAACGGAAATATGTGGAAGCCAATGATTTTTATATCGGGAAGGTTCCTGAGACTGTATGCAATCTGACGATTGAAGGATTCCCGTTCCTGGCAGGGGAGGTCACGCTTTCGCAGAATGTGGTGTTTGAGAAGAAGGATATCTTACTTAAGCTTGCCGGGGATTATCAGATGGCAGAGGTGACAGTAAATGGTGTGAAGCTGGGGCGTCTTTTGTTTGACAAAGAGATGGATATCTCGGAGGCGGCGGTGGCAGGCGTAAACGAGATCTCTGTCCGCTTCTGGATCAGCAATCGTAACCTGATGGGACCGCATCACAGGAACGGAAGCAAACGGGCAGGAGTGGCACCTTCGAGCTTTGATCTCTCCGGAAGCTGGCAGGAGGATAAGAGCGCGGCGTACCATGACAGTTATGATCTGAAGCTGTTTTATGATAGTAGCCGAGAACACTCGTGACTTAAGTCATGAGATGAATTGGCCACACATATGTTGAGCAAAAACATATGAGAATTAGCAGAAATACTGTACATTTGCACTTGCATACGTTAAAATACATGATCATAGGGTTCTCGAAGCGGTTCCTAT
>CAKSAI010000313.1 GCA_934434905.1 uncultured Lachnospiraceae bacterium
CATATTCTCTGTTATCTCCCGGGCAGAACGGTTACAATTTGTGCAGCATGATGGGTGCATGGGCGCGTAGATGATCACATAACCGCTTTTTGCTCTCATTATAATAAATTACGTAGAAATCCTCAAGCTTTTTCGCACAAAAATAATTGAAATATTTGGAAAAGTTAGTTTTTGCCCTAATATTTCATTTGGAATACTGAATTGATGATAGGGAGTATATGAGATATATTATAATAAATAAGAAATAAATAAGACAAATGATAGCGTAGAATAAAAGCAATTGTGCGGTAGAAAGACAGAACTTTCTGTCATACAACCTATGGATACGGTGATAGAATCTATAAGTACACCATGTGAGGAAAATAACAGAGAGGAGAACAACGTGGAAAAAATAGGAAAACAAGAAACAAAAAAAGTGAACCTGAAAAGACGGCGGGTCATAAAAAAGCATGTGTTTGTCTACGCGATGCTGTTGGTGGCAATCCTGCATTTCCTGGTCTTTTATGTTTACGTCAACTTTGACTCATTCTTGATCGCATTTCAGGATCAGCACACAGGGGAGTGGGGACTGTCGAATTTCAAACTGTTTTTTAACGACATCCTGCGGGGAAAGGATTCGGAGATATTATTAAACCTAAAGAATACCATGATCTATTTTTTTGTGGGTATCCTGAATAATTTTATCAGCTTTATACTGGCGTACTATCTGTATAAGAAGATCCCGCTCCATTCTGTATTCCGTTTTATATTCGTACTGCCGATGATCATATCCTCAGTAGCACTGGTGGCAGTCTACAAGAATCTGGTCTCCTCCGGCGGCCCGGTGGCGGCGCTGTGGGAGCGAATTACAGGCCAGGTGGCGCCCAACTTTCTGTATGATGCCCGGTACGCGACTATCTGTATTGTGGCCTTTGTGATCTGGACAGGACTTGGGATGAATCTGATCATATATTCCGGTGCGATGAACCGGATTCCGGAATCGGTGATTGAGTCGGCAAGGCTGGACGGCGTGACAAGCTTCCAGGAAATGTGGAAGATTGTAATGCCCATCATTGCCCCAACTTTCGGGACAACGATGCTGTTGGCCTGTATCGGATGCTTTGGAGCCAGCGGCCCCATACTTCTCTTCACCGGAGGTATGTATGGTACAAGTACCATCTCCTACTGGATGTATGAGTATGTCATTGTAAATCAGCAGTTCAATTATGCAGCGGCCTTTGGCCTGTGCTTAAGCGTCTGCTCCCTGCCCATTGTTCTGCTCTGCAACTGGCTGACCAACCGGCTGCCGGATGACGTTTCTTATTAAGGAGGTGCGTAATCAAAATGAAGATCAGACGGAAATTGAGTAAAGTTACGATTGGGAAGATCCTGGCATTTCTTATCTTTGCATTCTTCGCCGGCACGCTTGTATATGCATTGATCTGGGCGATTGCATCTTCCCTGAAAGATCCGGTGGAGTATATTGTGGATAAGAATACCTTTCTTCCGAAGGAGTGGCTCTTTAGCAATTATCTGGAGGCCTTTGAGTTGTTGAATGTAAGAGGACATAATGTTCTTGAAATGTTTATCAACTCCATCTGGCTGACGCTGGGACAGTCGCTGATCTCTGCGGCCGTCTGCACTACCACCGCATATATCATGAGCAAATATGAGTTTGTGGGGAAGAAGGTCATGAATGTGGTGATACTGGCTTCCATGATGGTTCCACTGTATGGTTCCCAGGCTGCAACCATGAAACTGTATTTGAGGACGGGAATGTATAATTCACCTTTGATTTTGTTGGCATCCGCTTCCGGAGTGGGAAGTATGTTCTTGATTCTGCGTTCCTATTTTAAGGGTGTATCCTGGGAGTATGCTGAGGCGGCACAGTTGGATGGTGCCAGCGATCTGTGGATCTATCTGAAGGTGATGCTTCCCATTGCGAAACCGGCGGTTATGTCACTTTTTATGGTCATGCTGATCAATGGATGGAATGACTGGGCTACTTCGGTGTATTATCTGCCGGATTATCCCACCATTGCCTCGGGATTATATCTATATGAAAAGATATCATCGTTTAATATCAACTTCCCGGTATATTTTGCGGGAGTTGTGATGGCGTGTATACCGACGATGATCCTGTTCCTGTGTTTCCAGGAGCAGATTATGAACAGTATCACCACTGGCGGATTAAAAGGTTAAAGAAAAAGGAGGAGAACTACAATGAAGAGAAAAATGGCAACAAGAATTCTGACCGGACTGTGTGTGCTGGCTATGGGCACGACCCTTGTAGGATGCCAGGGCAAAGGCGGAAATGAGTACAGTGACAAGAATGTGAGTGACTCGGAAAATACCCTGGATATTGTAACCATCGACAAAGGCTATGGAACCAAGTGGCTGTATGCATTGGTGGAAGCCTATAGGGACAAGCATCCAGAGGTTGAGATCACCATCACAACGGAGACCGAGGACACCAACATCACCAATAAGCTGGAGATGGGCATTGATTATTCCAGATACGATTTGTTTTTTGCAGGTACGGACGTGAGAAGTACCATTACCTCCATGCTGAATGGCGATGAGGAGAAGGCGTATCTGGCAGATCTTACGGATGTGTATACGGCTCAGCCGGACGGAAAAATGGTCAAGGATACCATGGACCCGTCTCTGCTGGCGGTGTTCCAGTATGAGAAGGACGGAAAAGAAACCTATTATACCATGCCCTGGGTGCAGACCGTTGCCGGGTTACTTGCAAATGAGAAAACCTTGATCGGCGCATTGGGGGAGGATTGGGAGAGCCAGTATCCTGTCCGCACCACCAATGAACTGGTGAAAATCTCAGAGAAGCTGGCGGAGAAGAATGTTCCGGCATTTATCCATGCAGCGGCAACATCTTACTATCAATTCCTGTATGAAGTGTGGTGGGGGCAGTACGAGGGACTTGAAAATGTGGAGAATTTCTATTCCGGGCGTTATTATGATGAAGTGGAGCAGAAGTACAAGATTGGACCGGAGATATTCAATCAGCAGGGCCGTCTGGAAGCGATGAAGGTGATGGAGTCTATTTTCGGAGCTGGGTACAGCGACAAGAAGAGCAACAGCTATACCTGGAATGAGACCCAGACCCATTTTATGTTGGGAGATGCAGCCTTTTTCTCCAACGGCGACTGGAACAACCTGGAGATGGAGAAGTCTTTCCCGGACAATCAGGTGCGATTCCTGCGCACACCGGTTATTTCCTCTCTGGGAGAGAAGCTTGGAATTACGGAGGAACAGCTCTGTCAGGTGATCGATTATGTGGACGCTGGTTTTGACGGAAAAGAGGTGGCAGCGCCTTCCTTTGCGCCAACAGGTTCCTATAGCTTAGAACAAGTCATCGAGGAAGTGCGAAAAGCACGCACTCTGACTTACACTTATTCTAATTATCACACGGCATTTGCGGCCTCTTATGGAAAAGGGCTCTCCCATGCCAAGGATTTTTTGATCTTTATGGCATCGGAGGAAGGGCAGAAGATTTTTGCGGAGGCTATGAACGGTCCGACGCTGCCTTATGGCTATGATGTGGAAAACGATGCGGACATATGGTCTAAGTACAGTGATTATGCCAAGTCGCGCTGGATGATCGCAAAAAATGCGTCCTATCAGTATACGCGTACAGATAAACCTTTGGGGGCTGCGGGGCTTAGCCTATACCGGGCAATCAGCAAGGCGCCCATTGAAGTGCTTTTATGCCATGAGGACAGCAGTACAAGAATGACAGCACAGGAAATCTATGAGGAAGATTACGCATATTACAAAGGAAGTACTGCCTGGGAGGATCTGTTGCGGAGAGCTGGAATGCTAAAATAATGTAGCTGGAATTTTCCGTACAGAGAAAGGATAAAGTAAACATGCTGAATAAAAAGATGAAGAGAGGTATTGTTTTTATGTTGATAGGAGCAACTGCACTTATGTCTGTTTCCTGCAGCAAGACACCGGCGGAGGATACCAACCCGTCGGAGGAAGCGCTGGGAAAAGTACAGGTAAAGAGTGCATACAACACAGTGAAAGTCATGCAGACAGAGGATATTTCCGGGCTTTCGGATGCTAAGACAGCAGGGCTCTCCTTTGAAGGCGCCAG
>CAKSAI010000314.1 GCA_934434905.1 uncultured Lachnospiraceae bacterium
GGTCTGCACAGGCCGTCATCTCATCGAAGGCCGCAACCGACATTTCCACCGGTTTCTCGCAGATGACATGCTTCCCGGCCTCCAGAGCCTTCTCAGTCAGCTCCCTATGGCTGTCGTTTGGAACTGCGATGACGACGGCATCCACCGCTTCGTCTGCAAGGAGTGCCTCCACAGATCCATAGACAAAAATGTTATTCTTTCTTGCTGCCTCCTGTCTTGCAGGGGCAATATCAAAGATGCCGGCAAGCTCCGCTACGTCACTTTTTAACAGCTGTGTGCAGTGCCAGGAGCCCTGTCCGCCGTAGCCGATCACAGCAATTCTTTTCTTCATATTATTATACCTCTTGAATCTTCTTCACATTCGGGCAGGTCAGTTCCTTGGCGCGGTAGACTGGCTTCGCCCAGTAGATTGCGTTCTTTATGACCCGGATCACATCCGGCTGGTAGAAGGTGGGGAATGACTCATGGCCGGGCTGGAAATAGAAGATCTTTCCATAACCGCGGTTGTAGCAGCAGCCCGAACGGAACACCTCTCCGCCCTCGTAGTTTCCGATAAATACCAGTTCATCCGGTTCCGGCACCATAAACGGCTCACCGTAGGTCTCTTCATGCTCCAGGTGGATATAACGTCCGATACCCTGGGCGATGGGATGTGCAGGATTCACTACCCAGACATATTCCCGGTCGCCGTCTTCACGCCAGGACAGGTTGCAGGGAGTTCCCATAAGCAGCCGGAAGGGCTTGGAGTGATGTCCGGAATGCAGGAATATGGCGCCCATTCCTCTTAATACCGCCGACTGGACACGCTCGGCTATCTCGTCCGGCACATCGCCGTGACGCATATGTCCCCACCAGATCAGTACGTCCGTGTCGTTTAAGAGCTCTTCGGTCAGTTCCCGGACAGTCTCAAGCGTCACAGTCCGCACCGCGATGTCATCGCACTCCAGTGCCTTCTTCAAAGCCATGTGGATCCCCTCGGGATAGACTGCCCGAACAGAATCTTCCGTCTGCTCATGGACATATTCATTGTAGATTGTTACATGCAGCATTGCTACACCTCCTCGTTGGCTAGACGTCTGGCAAGCCAGCGTCTGTTGATATTATCTCTCGTTTACCATATTTTATTAAAAACAGGAGGAAGCGGCAAGCAATATCTTTGACAGTTTATAGACAAATATTGCTGTATACGATTTTCTTATTTTATGGTATACTGTGCTGGAGAAATCCAAGGAGTGAAACGTATGGCAGTACAGAACAAGGGAAATGTGGATGAACTGCTGGCGGGGAGCTTTAAGGAGCTGGCCTGTCAGCAGCCGATTGAGAAGATTACCATCAAGGAGATCACAGACAAGGCGGGTGTGATCCGTCCTACCTTTTATAATCATTTTCAGGATAAATACGAGTTATTAGAGTGGATCATTATGCGGGAGGTGCTGGATCCTGTCCAGCCGCTGATGGAAGCAGGTATGGTGGACGAGGCGCTGGCACTGATCTTTACGGCGATCCAGAAAGAGAAGACCTTTTACATCCGCGCCAGC
This sequence comes from uncultured Lachnospiraceae bacterium, assembly GCA_934434905.1. GTDB lineage: Bacteria > Bacillota > Clostridia > Lachnospirales > Lachnospiraceae > 14-2. The sequence continues at coordinate 1,539 of CAKSAI010000314.1, forward strand.
CGTCTGGAGGGACAGAATTCCTTTGAGAGCACGGTCCGGGGATGTATTCGGAAGCTTCTTTTGGATTTCATGAAGGATCATGAGGTATTCCAGGCACCGAAGAATTCCTGGATCACGCCTGAGCATATTGCAGAATATTATGCACAGTCCATGTGCTACGTGGTGATCACCTGGATCCGGAGCGGCATGCCGGTCTCTCCCAAGGAGATGGTGCTGGTCTATGACTATATCATCCGGCATTCCATGCAGGATGTATTGGACGGGGCGTAGGGGACGAGGACGTTCAGCCCGCGTGTAGAGGAGAGACGTTCAGCCCGCACCATTCGCAGTGTTGGATATACATTTCCCCGGAAATGTATACGAACCGCGACAGATTTTCAAAAATGTATATGGAAGCGATACACCCAAAAAGGATTGAATATTTTCATATTCAGTCTTTTTTTATATACTCAACCATAGATTTAAGCCTTAGGGCAAATTTAAGGAAAGAGGTTGAGAGAATTATGATTCGTTTTGGAAAAGGAGTCGTCAAGCTGCGGATGCCGATCTTCATTGTGGCACTGCTGCTTCTGATCCCGTCCGTGATCGGCTATGCGAACACGCGTGTCAATTATGATATCCTGTCGTATCTGCCGGACGAGATCGAGACTATGAAGGGACAGGATATCCTGGTAGACGATTTTGGAACCGGAGCCTTCTCCCTGTGCGTGGTGGAGAACATGGAGTACAAGGACGTGGCGGCTCTGAAGAGTAAGATTGAGGCGGTGGATCATGTGAAGACCGTGATCTGGTATGATTCCATTGCCGACCTGAGCATACCGGTGGAGTTCCTGCCGGAGGAGATTACAGAGTTTTTCAACAATGGAACCGATACGCTGATGGCTGTCATATTTGATACCTCGATGTCCTCGGATGAGACTATGGATGCCATCGAAGAGATCCGTTCCGTAGCCGGGGAGCAGTGCTTTATCAGCGGCATGTCGGCGGTGGTGACGGATATCAAGAACCTGGCGAACAAGGAGACACCCATCTACGTGCTGATCGCAGTGCTGCTGTCCTCACTGGTGCTGGCGGTAACGATGGATTCCTTCCTGGCTCCGCTGTTCTTCCTGTTGAGTATCGGAATGGCTATCGTCTATAACCTGGGAACCAATGTTTTCATGGGAGAGATCTCCTACGTGACTAAGGCCTTGAGTGCAGTGCTTCAGCTGGGCGTAACCATGGACTATTCCATCTTCCTCTGGCACAGCTATGAGGAGAATCAGCTACGGTTTCCGGGAGATAAGGAACGTGCCATGGCGCATGCTATTTCGGGCACCATCACTTCCGTAATAGGAAGCTCCATCACTACGGTGGCAGGCTTCGTTGCCCTGTGCTTTATGAGCTTTACGCTGGGCCTGGATCTAGGTATTGTCATGGCGAAGGGCGTGATATTCGGCGTGATCGCCTGCGTGACCATCCTGCCGTCCATGATCCTGCTCTTTGATAAAGCCATTGAGAAGACAAAGCATAAGCCGCTGATCCCGGATCTGGGACGGATCTCCGGTTTTGTAATGAAATATTTCTGGGTCTTCCTTATTATATTTGTTGTTTTGCTGGCTCCGGCTATTTACGGATACACCCACACGGATGTCTACTATGATCTGGCCGGGACGCTGCCGGAGGATCTTAAGAGCATCATGGCAAACAACAAGCTGGAGGACGAATTCGACATGAATTCCACGCATATGATCCTGGTGGACAGCAGCCTTCCGGCCAAGGAGGTCTCCGCCATGGTGGATGAGATCGATCAGGTGGAGGGCGTGAAGCTGACCGTGGGACTGGATTCCATCCTGGGGCCTGCCTTCCCCAGAGAGATGCTGCCGGATTCCGTCCGGGAGATCCTTATGAATGACCAGTACCAGTTGCTGCTGGTGAACTCGGAGTACAAGGTGGCCTCCGATGAGGTCAACGCCCAGGTGGAAGCCATCAACACCATTATGAAGAAATATGACGAAAACGGAATGCTCATCGGTGAAGCACCCTGCACCAAGGATCTGATCACCATTACCGACAAGGACTTCCAGGTGGTAAGCGCCATCTCCATCGGAGCGATTGTTCTGATCATTGCGCTGGTGTTAAAGTCCTTCACATTGCCGGTGATCCTGGTGGCAGTCATTGAGTTCGCCATATTCATCAATATGGGGATTCCGGCTTACACCCATACGCAGTTGCCGTTTATCGCCTCCATCGTTATCGGGACGATCCAACTGGGAGCTACTGTGGACTATGCAATTCTTATGACCAACCGGTATAAGAAGGAACGCCATGGAGGGGCAGAGAAGCGGGAGGCTGTTCGTACCGCCCTTTCCTCCAGCATCCAGTCCATATTTGTCAGCGCCATGAGCTTTTTCGCAGCAACCTTTGGCGTAGGAATGTATTCCAATATTGATATGATCAGTTCCCTCTGCACCTTGATGGCGCGGGGCGCGCTTATCAGTATGCTGGTAGTTATATTCATCCTGCCGGCGATGTTTATGATATTTGACCGGGTGATCATGGCCACCAGCGTGGGCTTC
>CAKSAI010000315.1 GCA_934434905.1 uncultured Lachnospiraceae bacterium
TCTAAACAGCAGGTATCCGTCGCACCGAAGTATGAGCTTCTTGAAGGCCATGTATTGGGAGACGGCTCACCCAGATAATCGATTCCCGTCCATATAAACATTCCGGCAACACCATCATGACTCAAATGCTCACGCATGGAATATTCCGCACTCATCATACGCTTATCAATGGAATCCAGTGATTCTCCCACCTTAAGATCAATACTTCTGTTGATGAGGTTCAGTACAGAGAGATCGTAACTCCCGCGCTTCCAGAAAGGAATAATACTTGTATTCTCGCTTCCTACGATGATTCTTTCGGGGAAACGCTCCGCGTGGCTGTCATACAGTACCTCGGCATAGTTATATCCGGCGACATCCAGCAGATCACAAAAACCGGTATCCTCACTGCCGGGCTGCTCAAAGCAGCATGCACAGGTAACCGGGCGGGTATCGTCCTCCTGCTTTACAATACTTTTAAGAACCGCTGCGGTACGTTCGCCGTCCAGTATACAAAAGCGCTGTTCCGGGATCTCGTTTCCGATACTGTACATAATAATGCAGGGATGATTGCGGTCCCGGCGAATCGTTTCTCTGAGATCAATCTCATGCCAATTATCAAAATCCTTGTAATAATTATGAATCATGATACGGTCATGTGAATGCTCCTTCATCCGCGCCAATATATATTTCGGAAATTGCCACTCGTCGAAGAATTCATCCATCACCACCAATCCTATCTCATCACACAGGTCAAGGAAGCTTTCCGATACGGGATTGTGCGAAAGTCTTACCGCATTACAGCCCATCTGCTTCATAATCTCAAGCTTTCTTCGTTCCGCGCTGACATTGGCAACCGCTCCGAGACAACCGTTGTCATGATGGATACACACGCCCTTAAGAAATACCTTTTCCCCATTCAGCAAAAAGCCCTGCTTATTATCAAATGAAATACTCCGTATTCCCACCCGTACATCCGTGCTGTCGCAGATTACTCTGTCCGACACAAGGCAAACATGAAGCGTGTACAAATAAGGATTCTCCGTATCCCAAAGCTTCGGATCAGGAATTATAAAGGAGGATTCCGATATGGCGGTCTGCCCACTCCCGATACGGACTTTGCTTCCTTCCATTTCTTTTACAACATTGCTCTCCGCGTCAGAAAACATTATTTTAAGCGTAAAATCTCTTTCTTCGCTAAAGTTGTTTCCAACTTTGGTTTTAACGCTTATGCAGGCGCTCCCGTCAGGCAAAATCCCGGGTTTTACAAAGGGCTCATAATCGCATAAATACAGTCGCTCTGATGTGTGAAGCTTTACATCACGGTATATTCCAGAACCGGTGTAGTAACTTGAAGCAGGCTGATCGGAATTATCCACCCGGACTGCTATAACGTTTTTTGTACCAAACTTCAAAAATTCCGAAATATCAATGCATTTTGTCACGTAACCGTTCACCCAGAAGCCTGCCTCCACGCCGTTGATCCATACCCTGGTTCGGCGGAAAACTCCGCCGAACTCGATCACGGTACGCTTATCGGAATAATCTTCGGGTATCGTAAAGGTTTTCCGATACCATCCGATTCCTGCAGGCAGAAAGCCCCCATATGCATAGGTCGTATTCTCCTTTGAGAAGGGCCCGTATATGCTCCAGTCGTGTGGTACGGTTACGTTCTCCCACGCACTGTCGTCAAATAAAGCATTTTCTGCTCCCGCAAAATCTCCGCGTGAAAATCTCCAGTTATCACAAAAGCTTTCTATTTTTCTTCCCTTTAACATAATGACAGATTACTCCTCAAGGTTTGTTACGATAATAAAGCTTTCAGCAGGAATGCTGACATAGGTTACATTATCCTTGGTTTCCACAGTAGCACTCTTAGGTACCGCGGGCGTCACTCCATCGGCAGGGATATTTTCCCTGGAATACGCATAAACCGAATAGTTTCCGTCCGCTGCGTGTCCGTTTACCAAAGCCACTTTTTTCTCAACAGCGTCCTCATTTACAAGCAGATAGGTAAGTCCGTTTTTACCCTCAATCGCAGTAGCGGCAACCTTTTTGTCATTTACGGCTCCCTTGTAGGTTTTCGAATTGGTCTCCGTGTGCTGGGTCACCATGGAAACGGCATAGTAGACGGGACGGATCGCCCAGTTCTCATCAAGGTACTTCCAAAGACCCCGGTACATAATTCCGGATGCACCATACACTTCATCAAAGAGACACCAATGCAGCATCCCGGAGCATCCTTCCCCTAAGAACACGGTCATCATTTTTCCGTAAAGCAGACCTCTCTCATAGGTATCCATAACACCGTCATTTTCATAATCTCCCGCGCCGCCGTTGGCACCGAATTCATTCAGGGTGAATTGCTTGCCGGTAGGCTTCACAATATCCATCAGGGTTTTGGCATAATCCTCGATCTGTGTAAGCTCCGAATGAATGGAAAACTTATAACAATGAGAATTGAAACGGTCTGAAACAGCCTCAAATTCTTCATCGGCAACACATGTCTGAAGCCATGCGGGCCTTGTGCCATCGTCGGAAGTGCAAAGCTCTACGTAATCACGTACACCTTCACTTCTCATACGCTCGTTAAGTGAAAGCACCATCACCTTATAGTCATCGGTAAATGTGATTTCCGATTGACTGTGCACATAATAGGCATCGGCAGGCTCGTTGTACGGAGTAAGCTCCGTTATACAGCCATAGTTCATATCGTCGACAAGATGCTTCAGCAATGCACATATATTCTCGTTCCACTCGTCAAGGTTGTTGGGTGGAGAGATCCAGTGCGCTCCCGTTTCATAAGCAAGCCACGAACCGCTGCTTGCCTTGGCTCCCCAAATTGTGAGATTTACCTTTATTCCAAGCTCGTCCGCCATATCAAGCACCCGGTAAACCGAATACATGTCCTGATTGTTCCAGCTAAACGCCTCCATATCAGTATCAAAGGGATCGTCGTTTTCGTTTTCAGGCTCATACCATTCCGGCATGATCATCATACGTATCTTTTGAAGCTTCATAGCCTTGACTCTGGCGTATATAAGCTCCCAATCAGATTCGGAAAAGCCCCGTTCTGTATTGATCTCTCTGAAAATATGGGGATCAAGCTCAGCGCCTACCGCCTCAAACAACTGCTCATTCGCTTCGTCAAACTCAATGCGCATATAGCCCTCGTCCGACGCAATATTCTCAGCCTTTTTTGCACAGCCCGAAAAACATTCACACAGGAAAGCGGCACACAGCAGCAATACAAATAATCTTTTTTTCATAGAATTCCTCTGTCTCCTCTCCCACGCTTACGCAGAACCTTCATCGAAATCAGTATAAACGCAACGCTGCCGAAAAGCATTGCCAAAACAAGTTCCAAAGCAAAGGTGTCTCCGGTCGGCGGGATCGTGGATCCGTCACCTATCCGAAAGGAAGTAATACTGATATTATCTTTGTTATTTTTGTTGTCCGAAATTGTAACCGAATAAAAGCCGTCTGCCTTGATCGCATTCTCATCATCGATATACAGCATTATGCGTTCGCCGTTCAGCCACACTTCGATTCTGGAGGAGTTTGCCGAAGTATCGTCGGTAATACGGGTGATCAGGGTATTTTCCTGTGCATTGATATCAAAACCGGAAGCAAACGCATACTTTGTGCCCAGCGTTTTGAAGTTTCCGTCTGAACCCTTTATCCCCAGGGCAATCCCGCTCTTCATAATACGTACCACATAAGCGTTCGCTTCGGCACTCATGGTACTGGCACTCTTCCCGTCCTTTTTCAGGCTTTCGTTTGTCACAGCATTACGAAGACCTATAAAAATCATTCCCTTGTCAGAAAGCGTGGTGGTAAACTTAAGCTCTGCATAATTCTGACCGAGTTTACCTGCATGGTAAAGCGCCGTACCGTAATCTCCTGATACAAGGATCTTTTCATTGGAGAATCCGGTAGTCCCGGTATATCCTTCATACCCCCAGCCCTTATTGAAAAACCAGCTCTTGGTGTTCTTTACCAGATTCTTGCCACCGACCACTGGTGTCCCCTGCTGGTAAACCTTCAGGTGCTCTCCATCAATTTCAAATCCGCTTACGGTAATGCTGTCTGTCTTGTTGCTGCATACAAA
>CAKSAI010000316.1 GCA_934434905.1 uncultured Lachnospiraceae bacterium
ATAGAAATATGCAATGCATGGTTTTCTACCTTTTTGACAACAAAGCCTTACCAGGAGACGGAGAAAGAGTTCCGAAAGCATGTGGAATTTCTGCATGCCTGTGGAGCAAAAATCGTAGGTGTGTCGGAGCAGGGACATAGCATTCAGGGAATGCAGGATGTTGCGGTATTTGATAAAAAGTATGTAATGAATGACGAGGAATGGAAGCTTCTGACGGAAGGGCTGAATCGTCTTGGCAAGATTGCCTTGGAGGAGTATGGCATTTCTCTGACGTTCCATCACCATATGGGAACCGTAGTGCAGACTGCGGATGAAGTAAAGCGCCTGATGGAGGAGACGGATCCGGCATATGTCAGCCTGCTATACGATACAGGTCACTTTGCATACAGCGGGGAAGATCCCCTTGAAATGGTGAAAATCTATGTAGACAGAATCAAGCATGTACATCTGAAGGATATCCGTAAGGATGTGGTCGAAAAGGTGAAGGCGGAGCATTTAAGTTTTCTTGAGGGAGTACGTCTTGGAACCTTTACGGTTCCGGGGGATGGATGTATCTCTTTTGATGAGATATTTGATGTTTTGCAGGAAAATAACTATGAAGGATATATGCTTGTCGAGGCAGAGCAGGATCCGGCAAAGGCGAACCCGCTGGAGTATGCGATGAAGGCAAGAGCGTATATTAAAGAAAAGACAGGACTGTAAGGAGGTATGAAAAATGGTAAGAGTAGGAATTATCGGCGCAGGAAGAATCGGTAAAGTACATACCCAGGGAATCATTACCGGTGTAAGAAACGCCAAAATTAAAACAATTGCTGATCCGTTCATGAATGAAGAGACAGAAAACTGGATTAAAAGCATGGACAGCGATATTCAGGTTACAAAGGATTACAAGGAGATTCTTGCAGACAAAGAAATAGATGCAGTTATCATCTGCTCATCTACAGATACGCATTCCGGCATTTCTGTAGAAGCGATTGAGGCAGGAAAGCATGTGTTCTGTGAGAAGCCGATTGACCATGACATTGAAAAGATCAAAAAAGTAATGAAAGCCCTGGAAGGCTCCCATGTAAAATACCAGGTGGGCTTCAACCGCAGATTCGATCACAACTTTAAAGCGGTAAGGGAAGCTGTGGCAGCCGGAAAGATCGGCGATCCGCATATCATCAAGGTTACGTCGAGAGATCCGGAGCCTCCAAGCCCGGCATATGTAAAGGTTTCCGGCGGAATGTTCTTAGACATGACAATTCATGATTTTGATATGGTACGTTACCTGGCAGGCTGTGATGCAACAGAAGTATATGTGCAGTCCGCAGTACTGGTGGACAAAGGCATCGGGGAAGCCGGAGATGTGGATACGGCAGTCATCACACTCAAAATGGAAAATGGTGCGATCGCGGTGATTGACAATTCCAGAAAGGCGGTATATGGTTATGATCAGAGGGCAGAGGTGTTCGGTTCCGGCGGCATGGTAGCAACCTCCAATGACAGCCTTTCCACAGCAGTCCTCAGCAATAAGAACGGTGTGACGGGTGAGAAACCTTTGTATTTCTTCCTGGAGCGATATATGGATTCCTTCCGCGAGGAGATGAATCAGTTTATCAACGCAATTGAAAATGATACAGACACGCCGCTTGGTGTTATTGACGGATTAAAACCCGTACTGATGGGGCTTGCGGCAAAGAAATCTGTAGAAGAACATAGACCGGTAGCGATATCTGAAATTACATTATAGGTAAAGGAGAGTGGCATAAAATGTCAGAGGTAATCAAATTAAGACCATATATAAACGGCGAATACATAGAATCAAAAACAGAGAAATATACGGATGCATACAATCCAAGTACAGGAGAAGTGGTAGCAAAGGTTCCGTGCTGTACAAAGGATGAAGTGGAAATGGCCATTGCGGCAGCAAAGGCAGCATTCCCTGCATGGTCTGCTACCCCGGCGATTAAGCGAGTGCAGATTTTGTATAAGGTCAGAGACCTTATGATAGAACATATGGATGAGCTGACAGAGCTGGTAGCAGTCGAGAACGGAAAAGCATGGGCAGATGCAAAGGGAGATGTTCTGAAAGCAAAGGAAGGAACCGAGCAGGGCATTGCAGCGCCATCTCTTTTGATGGGTGAAAGCTTAATGGATGCCTCCGTAGGCTATGATACGGTACTTTACCGCGAACCACTTGGCGTATTTGCAGGTATTGTTCCGTTCAACTTCCCGGCAATGATCCCAATGGGATGGATGACACCGATGTGTATTGCCTGTGGTAACACAATTGTTATTAAGGCAGCAAGCTTCACACCGAGAACAGCACTTCGTTTCGCAGAGCTGTATAAAGAAGCGGGGCTTCCGGACGGTGTTATCAACATTGTAACCTGCTCCAGAGTAGAAGCAGAGATCTTCTTAAGACATCCGGATATCAAGGGCGTGACCTTTGTAGGTTCTACCTCTGTAGGGCTTCATATTTATGCGCAGGCAGCAGCAAACGGAAAGCGTGTACAGGCGCTTTGTGAAGCAAAGAACCACGCATTGGTGCTCAAGGATGCGGCAATCGACAGAACCGCAGCAGGTATTATCAACTCTGCATTTGGCTGCGCAGGAGAGCGCTGCATGGCTCTTCCGGTTGTGGTTGCAGAAGAAGAAATTGCAGATGAACTTGTTGCAAAGATCGCAGAGCTGGCCAAGAAGCTTAAGGTTGGCCCAGCCTATGATAAGGAAACAAAGCTTGGCCCCGTGGTGAATCCGAAACACAAAGAATCTATACTGAATTGGATCAATAAAGGAATTGAAGAGGGCGCCGAGCTTGTATTAGACGGACGTGACATAGTAGTAGACGGCTACGAAAATGGATGCTATGTTGGACCTACCATCTTAGACCATGTAACAGAAGAGATGACTGTCGGAACCAGAGAGATCTTTGGCCCGGTTCTTTGCGTCAAACGTGTAAAGAACTTTGAGGAAGGACTTCGCATCATGAACAACAACCCATTTGCAAACGGTTCCGTGATCTATACCCAGAACGGTTACTATGCAAGAGAGTTTGCACGTCATACAGACGGCGGTATGGTTGGAGTCAATGTAGGTATTCCGGTTCCGGTAGGAATGTTCCCGTTCTCCGGTCACAAGAATTCCTTCATAGGAGATCTTCATTGCCTTGGAAAAGACGGTTACCGTTTCTACACAGAGACTAAGGTGGTTACAACCCACTGGTTCGATGAGGAAGAAGCAAAGAAGACAGAGACATCTTCCTGGGATGGAACTATCTAGAGATTACTTGAGAAGGAGAGTGCGGTATGACAACATCCTCCTTTTGAATTACCCCCCTGATTTCATCAAGATTGAGAGAAATCAGGGGGATTCTTTTTGAATTAAAATGAATAAAACAATCAAATGTAATAGCAAAAGCATTCAAAAATCTCTTGAAAATTAATACGTTCTATGGTATTCTACTATCGGAAATAAGCGAAACGGTCAAAATGAAATGACGGAATTTATCACATCGCTTTTATACAAAATTCAGATAATAAGAGAGGAAGTATTTTTGAGATGCCGATGATGAAAAAGAAACGATTGAATAACAAATTAATATTCTTTATTTGTTATCTTGCTTACACTTCGATATATGTTGCCAGATTGAATATTTCAATGGCGTCTCCTTCGCTTAAGGCGGATGATATTCTGAATGCCGCGCAAATAGGTATATTGGGAAGCGTTTTTTCCTGTATATATGCCTGCGGCAGATTCATTAACGGGAAAATCAGTGACTCCTTGCCGCCGTGGCTGATGATTTGCAGCGGTCTAGCTGTTGCAGGAATCAGTAATATTTTCATTGGATATCTGCCCCCGTTTATCGCGATCGTAATGCTTTGGGGAGCCAATGCATATGCGCAATCAATGCTCTGGAGCTCAATTCTTCGCATTGTTTCTTTGCTTTACAGTGAAGATAAAGCAAGAAAAATCTCATCCTATATGGTTACGGCGGTAGCTGTAGGAAATATTGCAGGGATTCTGTTCAATAACTTTATCATTGCAAGATTTGGAGTCAGGTTTGCATTTATTATTCCCGGTGGCATT
>CAKSAI010000317.1 GCA_934434905.1 uncultured Lachnospiraceae bacterium
GTAATAATGTCCCAGCAAGGAGCATTCCTCCACCGCGCTGTCCACCAGCCGCTCCTTGAAGGTGGTTTCATCCACTTTGCTTTCAAACAAATCGTCCAGCGGTTCGATCTTGCCCTGCGCCGCCGGCGTTTCCCATGCGATGTTATGACAGAAGATGAGATCGCAGTCCGTACCGTTCTGAAGCATATTCGGCACTTCCGCCTGCAGGTTGCTGTTGGGCTCTAATTCCACTTTAATCCCTGTTTCTTCCGTAAATTTCTCGGCCAGCACATTGGCCCATGTCTCACCATAGCCGCCGTTATAAAACGTGATCTTCAACGTATTGTCATTGTTGTTGCTGTCTCCTCCGACACATCCGGCTAAGGAGACGACCAGTAATGCCATTGCCAAAATCGCTGCTGTTATCTTTTTCATGATAGTCACCCTTTCTTATAAATCTTGCTCATATGTATATCATCAAATACTACTGTCCCCTCTTGGCATATCAGGCTTATTTCCAGGCGCTTACACCCTTCCGGCAGAACAAAGGTTTCCGTTTGATGAATAAATCCATCCTCTGACAGCTCTCCGTCCGCCGACACATCGATGCGTATCGTCGATATAACCGTAGATGCCAGCGGACGGCACTCCACCAGCACATAGGCTTCCGTGTCCCGGCTCTCCGGCTTCGCCTTAAAATCAAGCGTCACTTCAAATCCTTCATACATTCCGGTGACAAATTGATATGCCATATCCTGGGTGGGTATGATCAGCCCCCTGCCTCCGCCAGTACCAATACCCTCCGCCACCTTGGCATTTGTCTCGGAGGTTCGGATCCATGCAGAGGAATCCCCCTCCATATCGCCGTTTGAGATCAGATTTGCCTCCGGAAGAGAGACTGGTTCTGATGGGTATTCCCCGTATGCCCCTATCTCCGGGTTGGTGACGGTGCATGGGTTGTTTGCATAAGGGATATACCGCACATAATCCACCAGCATGTAGTCTGTTTCAAAATCTGGGTCTCCGGCCCAGGCATCCGGAAACCAACAGCCGATCCACAATCTTCCTGCACACCACGGAACCATGGAGGAAGAGGAACATGTCAGTTCATCATCAATATAATAATCAATGCGCTCCGGATTCGTATGCCACTCAATCTTATAGGTGTGCCACTCCCCGTCATTGTTTATGGTTTGGGAGTTATATTTTGAAGTGGCTTTGCTCTTGGTTGTATGCCAGCTGGTATTCCATACCTCTGCAAAATCATTCCCGACATTAAGCTCAATATCAATTTCCTGATTCAGATCCTTCTGTCCATCTGCATCCCCGTAAAAAAAGGTCCAGATCGCCGAGGTGGCACCAAATCTTGGAAGCACCTTCATCCTTACTTCAAATCTCCCCGGTCCAAAAACCCGATTGCTCACAATGGCTGCTCCGCTCCGCTTGCCATTTTCCCCTAATTCTCCATCATAATAATCCCCGTTTGCCTGAAGGATCAGGATTCCATCCTCTGTGTAATTTACATTGGAAGCTTTCACACCATTGTTATAGCCGCTTCCCCACCTCTTATTGGAAACTGTCCATGCTGACGCCGAATAGTCACGATCCTTAAAATCATCAAAGAATTCCTTTTCATACACAAGATTTTCTTCCGGATCGAACGCTTTCTCCGATGACGTATCTCCGCCACAGCCTGTCAACAGCAGCCCCAGCATAGACGCGGCGGTCATAACCGCCATAAATCGTTTCAAGAACATGAATTTCTATTCCTCCTTAACATCTGTCATTCGTTGTTCCAACACTACCACCTGTTTACGGTGCTGTAGTTGCTGTGGCCGGATATGCAGAAATATCACCAACCTTTCCGGGATCGCATACGCTTTCCTCCAACGATCCCCATTTTCGAATGGAAATGTTCCATCTGTCCATTGATATACCGCTGGAGAAGTCATCCAAAAATCCGTCTTTTGTCAGTTTTGGCATAAGCTCCGCACATTGATTCTCCATGGAGCGACGTATAAGCTCCGTGCGGAATATTGGATATGACCCATCTTGGATGATCCAGATATTCCTGTCCCAATCCTTATAGGTATCCGCCGTTTTCAATTCATTTTCTGTCTTGGTGATCTCGGCATTTTCTACCATATTATAACCAACAGCATAGGGCATGGATCTGTCAAGCGCATAAGAAGAGCGGATTACTCCCTTGGTAGCGTGATTACTGTTGACAAAACCAGCACCATGCTTTCCATTCTCCACAACCGACACACTTCCAACCGCGATACAATATGCAATAGTTCCATTGTTTGTCCCCACGAAGCCGGAGCTTGGAACACTTTTTCCGGAAACAGCCACATCTGTCATACAATTTTTGATGGTTCCATTATTGATACCTACAAGGGCGCTGCAATAATTCCGACCGTTCACCGTACCTTCCAGTTTCAGCTTTTCAATAATGGCATCCTCCCCTGTCTGCATAAAGAATCCCATATTGTAGCCATTGGCATTCTCCATTGAAAAGCCTGTTATGATATGTCCATTCCCATTGAAGCGTCCGTTAAAGCTGATGCCTTTATCACTGCCGCTTGCAGGCCGTCCGATTCCCGTCCAAGCATCCGTCAGCTTAATATCACTGACCAAGCGATAATTTCCGCCCAGATCTTCGGAAATACGCCTTAGCTCCTCTTCGGTCGAAATATCCGTCCAGGCAATGCTAGAGATAGAAACCTTCTTTGTCGCATAGACCGCGGGGTTATAGGCGGATTCCACCTTTATTGTAATTGTAATCCCATCCTCGGCTGAACCGGAAATGGACAATATGTCTCCTTCCAGCGTAACTCCCTCTGCCGCTTCCAATAATGAGAATACCACATCTTGGGGCGCACGTTCCGGAGATACCTTCGCCCAAAGAGTGTGATCACCCGGAAGCAGTGTGTCGTCACACCCCTCGATCACTACGCTCTGCGGAAGTATATCCGTCTCCTGAAAGCCTGGATATTTCAGCACTGGATACATGCCGTCTGCGATATACCAGATAGCGGTATCCCAGTCCGCATACGTTGTACTTTTTTTCAAATTCTCGCTGGATCTTGATATTGCAGTATCTATGCCTTTCTTATATCCTACCGCAAATTCTATCGTGTCTGCCAAGGCATAGGACGACTTGATCGTACCATCATTGACATTCACAAAGCCCGGACCATGACCAGCTGCACTATATCCTATGGCTGCACTTCCCAGTGCAATACAATTCCATATTGTTCCTTTGTTGCTTCCTACAAAAGCAGCACAAGGAGCTGCTGCTGTCTTCACTTCCACCATCGTAATGCAGTTTCGGATCACCCCCTTATTGATCCCCACCAAAGCCCCACACCAGCTGGAGCCATATACGACACCCTTAAGGGAAAGCTTTTCGATGATTGCACTTTCTTCTGTTTGGTAGAAAAAGCCTTTATTATATCCCTTTCCATCTGTCATGTTGAAGTCATAAATGGTAAAACCATTGCCGTCAAATCGTCCGGAAAATCCCGTTCCCTTTACCGTTTTTCCATCAATGGTCGTATCCGCTGTCCCAATTCCCGGCCATTCTTTTGTCAACCGGATATTATTGACCAGACGGTAATTACCGTTGAGATTGTCTGTAATGGCCAATAATTCTTCCTCTGTTGCAATATCGACCCAATCTATCTCATTGCTGACCACAAACATCTTGGTTGCACAGATCTGTGGGTCATACTTGGAGGAAACCTTCACCACAACCTTCGCATTGTCCGGTGCCTCTCTTCCAATAACTAAGTTATTATCCGAGACTTGCGCATATTCATAATTGCCAACCAGCTGAAACTTATATCCTTTCACCGCATTTTTCGGTGAAACCTCCGCTGTCAATTGATATTCTCCGGGTTTTAGAACGGTACATCCATTGGTTATGGAAATGCTGGAAGGATACACATGTTTAAGCAATATCTCAACAGAATCCTCTTCATTGCCCTTCTTATCCCCAGACGGCGCAGGCTGTGGCCTCACGTCTTGGCCGGGTTCGTTTCCTTTCTTTTGAAAACACCCGGAAACGTTCACAGCAAAGAGC
>CAKSAI010000318.1 GCA_934434905.1 uncultured Lachnospiraceae bacterium
CCCAAAGGCAACGCACTGAATGAAATCAGCCGTCTGCTGCTGGTCGCCGCCGTCGCGTCTTGAGAATCTCCGGTCTACCGCCAGCGTATATCTGGCCACCGCTGTGGAATTCTCCCCCTGGGAATAACGAACCTCAGGGTCTCTGGTCAATCGTCCCATAAGTATTACTTTGTTCATACGTTCTCCTCTTTTCTATCTACGCCTCGTCTTGTCTAACGCATAAGAACCGAATCACATTGTCCATGATACGAACGCTGTTCTCCAGCTGTCCCGGACAATCTGACTCTGCATCGAACTGGATGAAGTAGTAGTAACCTTCTCTCATCTTCTGAATCTCGTAAGCAAGTCTCTTCTTACCCCATTCATCAACGTTGGTTACGGTACCGCCGAAACGCGTAATATACTCGATGGCTTTCTCCACCGTTGCGTTTCTGACTTCATCTTCGACTTTCGCATTAACAACAAGTGCTAATTCATATTTGTTCATGCTTGTCTACCTCCTTGTGGTCTCTGGCCTCCTGACTGGCAGGAAGCAAGGAATATAGAAAGCCCCTCTATCAGGCTCCCTATTTCTTGATTATAATATATCACGGATTTCTATAATATCATATTTTTTCGTGGGATTCAAGAACTTTTTTCCGATTCCGGTAAAATTCTTCGAATCCCCTTGGTGTTTTTCTCCACCAATTTGCGCACCACCATGATCTGGTGGCCGCAGCCTAAGCATTTCAGCCGGAAGTCTGCGCCTACCCGGAGCACCTCCCACTCGAAACTGCCACAGGGATGCTTCTTTTTTAATTTTACGATATCACCAACTGCATAATCCATAACGCTCTGTTCCTTTCCCAACCTTAAAACGTAACAGTTTTCCTCACTCGATCACTCCCAGCACTTCCCCGATATTTCCCTGGATCAGAAGATCCGCCCTGCGATCCATGGGCGTTGCGTCCCGGTTGATCAACACCAGCTTATTGCCGCTGTAGTAATCGATAAGCCCTGCTGCCGGATAGACTGCGAGAGAAGTGCCGCCGATGATCAGGATATCTGCCTTGCTGATATAGGCGATGGCTTCCCGCATCACATCCATATCAAGGCTCTCCTGATACAGCACCACGTCCGGCTTGATCCTGCCGCCGCATTTCTCACAGACCGGGATCTCCTTCGATTCCAGAATATACGCAGCGTCATACAGCGCATGGCACTTCTGGCAGTAATTGCGGTGGACGCTTCCGTGAAGCTCCAATACCACTTTACTCCCCGCCTGCTGATGAAGCCCGTCGATATTCTGGGTGATCACAGCCTTAAGCTTCCCTGCCTGCTCCAGCTCGGCCAGCTTCTTGTGCGCCGCATTGGGCTTGGCTGTAAGACAAAGCATCTTATTTCGGTAAAAACGATAGAACTCCTTCGGGTTCTGCACATAAAAATCGTGGCTTAATATCTGCTCCGGCGGATAATCGTACTGCTGATGATACAGCCCGTCCACACTGCGAAAATCCGGTATTCCGCTCTCGGTAGACACCCCCGCTCCGCCAAAGAATACAATGTTGTCGGAGTCCTTGATCCATCTCTGTAATGTCTGCTGTTCATTCATGGCATTTCCTCCTATAAAAAATGGATGCAACTGAAACTCGTTGCATCCACCGTACATGATTGCGGGAGCAGGATTTGAACCTACGACCTCCGGGTTATGAGCCCGACGAGCTTCCAGACTGCTCTATCCCGCGCTGTTTACCTGACAACAGCTACTATAGCACTTATTCAAAGTTTTGTCAAATTTTTCTTATCGACAGATTTCGCCACCGGACGATTCACTCACTTTTCCTTATAACTGTGCCGTCACGAAAATATCATAAATCGCCTTGATTGCCGTCTCAAAGTCGCTGTTCTTCACCCCGACGATAACGTTCAGCTCGCTGGAACCCTGATCGATCATCTTGACGTTTACATGGGCGTGCGCCAATGCGGAAAAGATCCGGCCAACCGTTCCTCTCGTCTCCTTCATGCCGCGGCCTACCACTGCGATCAGAGCCAGATCCGACTCCATCTCGATAATATCCGGCTGCACGGCACGGTGAATCCCGGCGATGACCCGCTGCTCCTTCTCCTCGAACTCCGCCTGGGGCACCACGATAGTCATGGTATCAATGCCCGATGGCATATGCTCAAAGGATAGACCGTTGTCCTCAAAGACCTGCAGTACTTTCCTGCCAAAGCCAATCTCCGAATTCATCATGTCCTTATCCACATTAATCGCTGCAAATCCCTTCCTTCCGGCAATTCCGGTGATGGTGTACTGGGACTTCCGACAGGTGCTCTCCACGATCAGCGTACCCGCTTCCTGGGGTGCGTTGGTATTGCGGATATTGATGGGAATCCCCTCCCGCCGCACCGGGAAGATCGCCTCCTCATGAAGCACTCCGGCGCCCATGTAAGAGAGCTCACGAAGCTCACGATAGGTAATGGCTTCGATCACCTTAGGATTGTCGATGATCCTGGGATCCGCCACCAGGAATCCCGAAACATCGGTCCAGTTCTCGTACAGATCCGCGTGGATGGCCTTAGCCACCAGAGAACCCGTGATATCGGAACCGCCCCTGGAGAAGGTGCGGATTGTTCCATCGTCCTGTGCCCCGTAGAAGCCGGGGATCACTGCATTTTTCCTGGACTGTAAACAATTTTTCAGCATCTCATCCGTTTTATCCACATTCAGTGTGCCATCCTCGTGGAAAAAAATAACCTCTGCGGCGTCCACAAATTCAAATCCAAGATAATTCGCCAGCACGATTCCGTTCAGATATTCTCCGCGGGAAGCCGCATATTCCTTCCCTGCCTTCTTCTGAAACTGTACTGCGATCTCTGCGAACTCCTTCTCCAGAGACAGGTCAAGCCCCAGGCCGTCTATGATCTCATTGTATCTGGCTGCTATTCCGTCAAGAAGCTCCTTTGTGTCCTGTCCGTTCTCCGCTGCCTCATAGCAGTGGTAGAGCATATCCGTCACCTTCGTATCGGCAGAGAAGCGCTTGCCCGGCGCCGAAGGAACCACATATCTTCTGCTGTCCTCCGCCTTTATAATATCTGCCACCTTCCGGAACTGCTCCGCGCTGGCCAGTGAGCTTCCGCCAAATTTCACAACTTTCTTCATGATGTTTCTCCTTTTTTACCAATATAAATCTTCTGTATCCGAGAGCTTCAGATTCTCCGCAAGCTTCTGCATCTTCTCATCCGCATTCGCCATGATATCCGCGCATTCCTTCAACTGCTGATGCATCTCCTCGGTAAATTCCCGATCCTTCTTGTAGCGCAGCTGGTGTTCCGTGCTGGCCCAGAAGTTCATGGCTATGGTGCGCAGCTGTATCTCCACCGGCACCTTCCGCTTCCGGTCAGAAAAGCGGACCTCTACCGTAACAATCATATGCAGGCTCCGGTAGCCGTTCTCCTTCGGCTCCCGTATGTAATCCTTGATGCGAATCAGCTCCACATCCTCCTGGCTGATCAGCAGCCGGGCCACCTGATAGACATCCGTGATAAAAGGACAGATCACGCGGATGCCTGCAATATCGTGGATATTGTTCATCATACTGCTGATGGTCAGCGGCAGACACCGCTTCTCCATCTTACGCAGAATGCTCTCCTGGGATTTGATACGGCTCTTCACTGTCTCGATGGGATTCCGATCATTGCAAAACTGGAACTCCTGCTTTAATATCTCCAGCTTCGCCGTAAGCTGTCTGACACCGGATTCATAGAAAAACATGATCTGCTTGTACTGTTTATCCATATCCAGATAATCATCGGCCTGCGGGAGCAGACGATCATCTTCTTCTACGGCATATTCCAGGATCAGGATGTCATTCTTTTCATCATTCTTCAGATTCTTCAAAATATTATCCATGGTTCTGTTCTTTCGCTATTGTCAAAAAAAAGAATCCGCTCTGCGGATTCTTCTTGCTACTCAAGTTCGAGTAAAAAGGCGACAACCAGATTTGAACTGGTGATCAGGGTGTTGCAGACCCACGCCTTACCACTTGGCTATGTCGCCTCAATGACTCCTCTCGGAATCGAAC
>CAKSAI010000319.1 GCA_934434905.1 uncultured Lachnospiraceae bacterium
CGGCTGTGCCGGTGCCCCGGATTGGATCATTGAAATTGTTTCTCCTTCAAGTACCAGAATGGATTATTTTGTAAAGCTATTTAAATACCGTACTGCCGGTGTCCGTGAATATTGGATTGTCAACCCCATGAAAAAGACTGTCCAGACCTACTCCTTTAAAGGAGAGGAAGACTCTAACCAGTACTTCTTTCAGGATGACATTCCAAGCACCATCTATAAGGACTTAATCATCAACATTGATCGCCTGCTGCAGTAAGAGCGTACTGCTCATCGCCACTCGTCCCGGTACTTCTTCGGTGTCATTCCATACCGTTCCCGGAAGATCCGGTGGAAATAGCTGGTGTTGTCATAGCCGACTGCCAGAATGATCTCCTCCACCGTAAGTCTGGTTGTCGTCAGCAGAAAAACCGCCTGATTCAGCCGCTTCTGCTTCAGAAGCTGCTGGAAATTCATGTCGGTGTTTTTCTTGATAAAGCGGCTCAGCCCTGTCACGGACTGGTTCATCAGCTCCGCAAGCTCCGTCAACGTCCCTTCTTTATAATTCTCCTCAATATAGCGCAGCACCGTAAACATCATATTCTGCTCATACTGTCTCGGATTGCTTCCTTCGATACGATCCGTATAGTTCGCCAGCTGCAGCATCAGCAGTCCCATGGTGGTTTGGTTGATATTGCGGACATTTCCCTGCTTATGTACCAGCGACCAGATCATGTTCTCAATAAGATTCTGTACCGGCAGGACATCCGCCACCTTAAAGTAGATGTAATCCCTGCCGCCGCCATTCTGCTTCAAGCTTCCCACAAGAAAGTCCCGGATCACATTCTCCTCCACCATCTCGAAGGCCTTGTCGAAGAATTCCGGCAGTACAATAAAATTTACAGCAATATCGTCCTCTCTTGCCGGATAGATCTCATGCGATGCATTCCGGTTTAAAAACAACAGGTCTCCCTTATTCAGAACAACCTTCTCGCTTCCGTTTATGATGTGAGTGGTCGTTCCCGAACACATGTAAATGATCTCGATATAATCGTGGCTGTGCCTTGGAAAATGGATAAAGCGGGTGTGAATACGGACGTCAATGAGTTTTCCCCGCTCCAGCATATGCTTCCCGTTGATGACAAACTCCCGCCGCCCCGTATAGATACTCCGTTCAATCTCTGTCTTCCCCTCCAGGATATCCTGCTCCTCCGGGGAGATTTCCTTTAATTGTGCCAATAATTCCTGCTGCATAACCCTTATCCTCTACTCTCCATCCTCCAACTGCTCAAAATCCTTCTTTTCAAACTCCTGGATGGAGATACTCTTCTTATTCGGATTGGCAAAAACAAAGGTCTTGTCCACATTTTCCAGATAATTCTGGATCTTGTCATTGGTGGCACTGATGATGACTTGGAAGCCAAGGCTCCGGATCAGGCCGATACAACTGGCCACCTTCTCGCCGTCCATCTTGGAAAAGGCCTCGTCAAGCACCACCAGGCGGATGGTCGGATTCCGCAGGAGCCTTGACGGCATATTAATACGATAGGCCTGGGCGAAGCTGGCAAGAAGCGCCACGTACAGGGGGTTCTGACCCTCACCGCCGGAATTCTTCTTAAGCATCTTAGAGAGCTTCAGCTTGATCTGACCCTCTTCGCTCCGGATGATCTGCTGCATATCGAAGGACAGATAGGTGCGGTAATCCGCATACTTCTCCATGTTCCGTCTGGCTTCCTCCTGCTCCTCATTGCTGGCGTCCGCCGGCGGGATGAATACGCTCATCAGCTCGTTTAACAGTTCCCCGTACTTCTGCCCGTGTTCTATGGAGAAGAGATTCATCTGTTCCTCCATATTGTCTGACAGCTGATCCGGGCTGATTTCCAGGGACTTGTCCATGAACATATCATAATACTTTCCATCCTCCCCGTGATTCCTGGTAAAAACAAACTGATACTTATCTTTACCGAAATCCAGCTTGTCAATGATCCGGTTCAGCTCATCCTTCCGATCCATGGCGTCCTTGATGGCACTGCGGATCTTGTAGATAAAGTCATTCTGGAAATGCTGCACGGCGGATTTGGCCTGTTCCCTGGCTAACTGCTGATACTTCGAAAGCTCCGTAAACTGCAATTCCTCAAGAACTCTGTCATATTCCCGGTTATCCTGACTAAACTGGGAGAATCCGCGGTTGGGGTACGCCTTCAGGTAGCTTCCTCTTGTCTCCGCAAGCCGCTGGAACAGCTGCTCCTTCTCCTGCCCGGCATTTTCCTTCTTGGTGATAAAGCGTCGTTTTAGCTGTTCAGAGGAGAAGCGGTTCTCCTTAGAGAGAATCTCGGAGAATTCCTGTTCCAAGGCTTCGACCAGCGTCCCGGAGGATTCCTGTCCCGGCTCCTGTTCCGCTGCCGCGGCAGGCTCCTCCACCATAGGAATCACATTCTCTCTGAATTCCTTCTCCAACTGGGTCAGAAGTTCAATCCCCTCAATGCGCTTCTGCTTGTCCTCCTCCAGGGTGCGTTTTAAGAGCGCCGTTTTCTCCAGATGACCTTTGAGTCTCTCATCCGCTCTGCGAAGCTCTTCCTCTACATCCTCCTTCTGCTGCTTCAGTCTGGCCACATCCTTCTTCTGAAGCTCCAGGATCCGCTGCTCCAGACGTTGCTTCTCCTTTTCCTTGGCCTTGCTTTCCCGGATATCGGAAAGCCATTCCATATATTCGTAAGGTTCCTTCCCCAACTGTTCCATGGAGAGCATTGCCACGAATTCACCCTGCTGTGACAGCTTGGGGGAAAGCTTTGATTCCAGCCCGGAAAGCTGCTTCTTCAAGAGGGAGATCCGGCGCTTCAAGCTCTCCGCTCCGATATAGGCTCCTCTGGTGTAATTATGCGGATTCATATGGGACAGCTTGTAGCCCTGGTACAGCAGGCAGTTGTCCATAACAGCCACCGGATACTCCCGCATCTCCTCAATGGTATCGCACTTTATCACGTTTCCAAGGAGATAATTCAGGTAGCTCTGCACATAGGATTCCTTTGCCTTCACGGCTTCGGACAGCGCGTTTTCCCGCACCCGGTGCTCCTTCTGAAGAATTTTCTCTGTATCCAGAACCGCTGTCCGGTAGTATTTGCTGCTGTCCAGCTCCCGATAGATTTCCATGGCATCTCTGGCATACTTAGGCTCCACCACCAGCAACAGCTTATTGTTGCCCATGTACCCCTCTACTGCGTTGCGCCAGCGCTCTTCCTTAATATCGATAAGATCCGCCAGGACTTCCACACGCACGGCCTTGCCGAGGCGCTTCACTAGTCCCTGATATAGGAACTGCCTGGCCTCCGTAACCTCCCTGGGATAGACCTTGCTGCCGGTGTGGAGCTCCGCAAGCTCTCCCTGGATCTGCTTCATCTCTCCCCGCAGGCTGCGTATCTCTCCGTCCAGCTCGTTCTTCTCCTCCTTCACCTCATTCATCAACTGGGCGATGTCAGCCTTCAATTCGGCAAGCTGATCCTCCTCAATCTCATGGGAGGCAAACCGCTTAATATTCCAGAGAATGGCATTGCTGGCCATATCGTTGTCATTCCATGCTTTTAACCGTCCCGCCGTCTCGTCCCAGCGCGCCCGGCTCTTCTCCATGCGCTCCAGCAATTGATTCACGCCTTCCAGGCGCTCCGCCGCCTCCTGATACCCGGTCTCCGCGATCAGCCGGATCAATTCCTCCTTCTTTCCGTTCAGTTCTTCCTTCTCCGCTTCCAGCCCGGTCAGACTTTCCGCCAGTGCCTCAAGATCCTTCTCATGCAGGCCGGCCTTCTGCTCCAGTTCTTCCAATGCCTCCTTCTGTTGGAGAATCTCGAATTTTCTTGCGAAATAGTCGTATTTTTCCAGTTCCTTCTGCTTATCCTCCACCAGCAGATACTTCTCCTGCACCTCGGTAAGGGCGTCAATCTCCTCCGCCGTATCCGCGATCTTCTTCTGCATACGGCCATACTGCATGACGCTCTCCTGCATATCCTCGATATGGATATCCTGCTCCATGCAGATATATTCTTTTACAAAATCTTCCAGTCTGATATTCATTCGGAAGGGAATG
>CAKSAI010000320.1 GCA_934434905.1 uncultured Lachnospiraceae bacterium
ATAATATATAGATGACACAAAGCAGCAAATTGTACAGTAATTCCTTTATTTCTGTATAAATTGCCCAGGCTTTGACTAATTACGGAATAAGGAGACCGCCTTGAACATTCTTCACCGTTACAATAGCGTCGAACGACAACATTATCTTTTTAATCAGCGACACAGTTTCAAACTGAAACCACGGCTGCTCTATGCAGGTGCCCTGAAGAAGAGCCCCGGCTGGAGTGAAAAGTCCCACAAACACGATTTTTGTGAGATTCTGTTTATCGCTGATGGCAATGGATATATTACAATTGATGGCAGACAGCGTGAAGTGGCGCGGGGAGACATTATCATCTACAACGCCGATGTCTCTCATGCTGAAAAGAACAGCGAAGCAGAACCTCTGGAAATAAAATTTATGGCTCTTGACCGATTAGAGATCACGGATCTTCCAAAGAATCATCTGCTTCCGCCGGGATATGATTTCATCTATCCGGCCGGAAAATATACGGATCTGTTTATCTCTGAATTCGAAAAAATTATTGATGAATATGAGAATTCAGATACTTTTTATGTGGAAATTGCAGAGAATATTGCCCGGACAATGATCATGTACATACTCCGTATCATCAATCACCAGGAGGCGGATGCATCCTTGTTCTGCAATAATAAGAATTTCGATCTTGCACTACAGTATATCAGGGAAAATTACCGCAACGAAATATCCCTGGAAGAGATAGCCGCAAATTGCTATTTGAACAAATATTACCTTTCCCACCTCTTCACGCGGATTCAAGGCATAAGCATCGGCAAATATGTGCAGAATCTCCGACTAGCTGAAGCCCAAAAACGCCTGCGGGAAACCAACGACTCCATCGCGATAATCGCAAAAAGCGTAGGATTTAACGACACCGGACATTTCTGCCGGACATTCAAGAAGGAAACCTCTCTCACACCATTGCAGTATCGCAAGAGCGCATCCTAGTCTGAGTATAGACACAATTATACATCTCTTATGAAAGAAACAGCCTTCCTACTCTTCAATAAAGAATAGAAAGGCTGTTTCAGCAATTTAAAATTCCTGCCGGCGATGGGACTTGAACCCATACGTGGTTGCCCACAACAGATTTTGAGTCTGCCTCGTCTGCCATTCCGACACGCCGGCCTGTCTCACCGGATAACCGGAGGTTCCCACCGTCCATCCGGAGCATGCGATTCCTTCTGCATCTGCATTAAGGAATGGAAGCAAGGGGGCTCGAACCCCTGACCTCTCGCGTGTGAGGCGAACGCTCATCCCAGCTGAGCTATGCTTCCATATCCTCCATTATAACACTTTCCTGGAAAAATGCAACACAAAACTCCAATAATATTTCAAGAATTTTCTCGAAATTATCTGACTTTTACAACAAATCTGCAAATACGTCTACCGCAGCGAAGCACGCTCGCTCCACATGCAGCACTCGTAACTTACTTATTACACCCAAGCTTACTCCAAATATCAAAGCAGTCAAAGGTGGCAAAATAATCCTTCGGCGTCTCCGCTCTTCGTATCAATTCGACCGAGCCATCCTCCTTCAGCAGCAGCTCCGCGCACTTCAGCTTCCCGTTGTAGTTATAGCCCATGGCATAGCCGTGCGCTCCCGCATCATGGATCAGCAGAAGATCCCCGATATCGATCTTTGGCAGCATACGGTCAATGGCAAACTTATCATTATTCTCACACAGAGAGCCTGTCACATCGTACTTGTGATCGCAGCGGTCATTATCCTTCCCCATGACCGTGATATGATGGTAAGCACCATACATGGCCGGACGCATGAGGTTCACGGCACAGGCATCGCAGCCGATGTACTCCTTATAGGTATGCTTCTGATGGATCGCCGTGGTGACAAGGCAGCCGTAGGGTCCCATCATAAAACGCCCCATCTCCGTATACAGCGCCACGTCTCCCATACCGGCCGGAGTCAGAATCTCCTCGTAAACCTTCCGCACGCCCTCTCCAATGACGCGAATATCGTTGGGCGTCTGTTCAGGCGTATATGGAATTCCGACGCCGCCGGACAGATTGATAAACCGGATATCTGCACCGGTCTCTCGCTTCAGTCTGACTGCCAGTTCGAACAATTGGCTGGCAAGCTGGGGATAATATTCGTTGGTCACAGTATTGCTTGCAAGAAATGCATGGATCCCGAACCGCTTGGCGCCCTTCTTCTTCAACAGACGAAAGCCCTCAAACAGTTGCTCCTCCGTAAAGCCATACTTGGCATCGCCGGGATTGTCCATGATTCCATTGCTCATCTGGAAGACTCCGCCGGGGTTGTAGCGGCAACTGATGGTCTCCGGGATGTAACCCAGTGTTTTCTCCAGGAAATCAATGTGGGTATAATCATCCAGGTTGATGATCGCACCCAGCTTATTGGCATACAAATACTCCTCCGCCGGGGTGGAATTGGAAGAAAACATGATATCCTCTCCCCGGATTCCCATAGCCTCCGACAGCATAAGCTCCGTCAACGAGGAACAGTCACAGCCGCACCCATGCTCTCTTAAAATATCAATCAGGAAGGGATTGGGTGTCGCCTTTACTGCGAAATATTCCTTGAACCCCTTATTCCAGGAAAAAGCTTCGTTCACAGCTCTTGCATTTTCCCGGATTCCCTTTTCATCGTAGAGATAAAAGGGCGTTGGATATTCCTTTGCGATCTCCTTTAGTTTTTCATAGGTTACAAACGGTTCCTTCTTCATTTCAATCAGTCTCCTTCATCAGCGCTGTCCGTTTTATCCCCCGTTGTTCTCCTTAGTTCAGCTTGATCCCCTTCAGCAGATCTCCCAGGCTGGTGGAAGCACGCTCGCCGGACACATACTCCCTGACTTCCTTCGGCCGCTCTACGTCCACCATCTCTTCCTGCAGGGCTTTCATGCTCAGGCTGACCTTCTGATCATTGGTATTTAAGATCTTTACCTTCACCTTCTGACCCACAGTAAGCACCTCAGAAGGCTTGGCAATACGCTTCTGGCTGATCTGCGAGATATGCACCAGACCGCTGATTCCATCACCCAGATCTACAAATGCGCCATAGGGCATCAGGCTCTCCACAGTCCCCTCCACCACGGTTCCGGGAACCATCATGGATATCTTATGGTTGCGCTCCTCCTCTGCTTTTCTCCGCAGGATAACCTTCGCGGACATAACCAGCTTCTTCTTGGATTCCTCTACGGTGATCACCTGCACAGGAAGCTCTCTTCCCAGCCAGGTATCATCTACCTCCACATAAGACAAGGCCAACTGGGAAGCCGGAATGAAGCCGCGGATTCCTTCCACATAGGCAACCACACCGCTGGGCACGATCCCTGCGATCTTCACGGTCAGTTCCTTCTCCTGTTCCTTGTACTCCTTCAGCTTGTCCCAGGCCAGCACGTCGTTAGCTTCCTTCTTGGACAGCTGGATATTGCCGGCTCCATCGTCGGTGCGAACCACCGTAGCCTTAAGCACATCGCCTGACTTGATCTCCTCTAAGATCTTGAATCCCGGATCATTGCTCAAGTCCTCCGCCTTGATAATTCCAGGTGCATAATACTTAAGATCCAGTGTCACCTCGTCCTCATTCACGTCAATCACTGTGCCGGAGATTATGTCGCCCACATTGATCTTGCGGAAAGAAGCCTCCAATTCCGCCTTATAATCTTCCATGGACACCTTGGTCTCCTCGACTTCCTGCATTTTCATTTCCTTTGTTTCTGTAGTTTCCATTGTATCGTCTCCTTCAAAACTCTTTCTACCACTTTATCACAGACTGGCAAAGATTACAAGTGTTAAAATGCCGCGAAAAAAATGCCCTATCGTGGAAAAAGTGAAAAAATAAAATTTCCATATTGACAAGCAGCTTTTAATATAGTATAGTTTTATAGGTCGGTGGTACAAATCACATATTTAAGCCATTGGACAGGCTGCTGTGGCTCAGTCGGTAGAGCGTCGCATTGGTAGTGCGGAGGTCACGGGTCCGATTCCCGTCAGCAGCTTTTTGCGGATATAGTTCATTGGTAGAACACCAGCTTCCCAAGCTGGG
>CAKSAI010000321.1 GCA_934434905.1 uncultured Lachnospiraceae bacterium
GCGATGATGCCTTATGATAATTTTAAATTTATACTGGATGTATACTGGCTTGCGTTTGCAGGGATCGATCCGGCAGAGTTCATACGAAAATATCACGATAAGGTTGTGTGCATCCATTTCAAGGATCTGAAGGTTGCGGGAGGCAATCAGGTGACCTTTGCAGAGGTCGGCTGCGGCAATCTGGATTGGGATAAGATTATCCGTGCATCTATGGTGTCATCTGCTGAGTATGCTCTGGTAGAGCAGGACGAGTGTGAGGGAGATCCGTTTGAAGCACTCAGGACAAGCTATGTATATCTGCAAAAGAGGATGTTGTAGTCTGTAAAAAAGAGGAGAAGGCTTAACGTGTATACATCAATTTTGTTAAATGGTGATTGGGAGATGGGCTATCGTGAGGAGGCCTATCTCGGAAAAACACTTCCAGACTTTGAGGGTGTCATGGTCACGGATGCTGTACCGGGGTACTGGGAGGATATGTCGGAGAAGCTCAGGCGGACACCGTTTTATTCCCATATCCGAATCAACCCGGAGTATGTGATCCAGAGATATCCATTGATGTATGAAGCGGCAGATCTGGCCTTGCCGAACTACAAGGGGAATTTCTTCTATCGGAGAACGATCTGTCTACAGGAGGTATCTGCTGATACCGTACTGCATGCTGCAGGTGTACAGACCGCCGTGTCGGTGTGGATCAACGGATGTTATCTGGGGAGACATGAGGGATACAGTACACCATTCGACATGGAGATACCGGAAGGTGTCTTGCAGACAGGAGAGAATACCATTGTGCTTTCCATATCGAATGAGCTGTTAGAGGGTCAGGCAGGACAGCCGGTGGTTGGAATGCTCGGACGGGCAGGCAACCAGTATACCGGAGGTGTGACAGGAGATATCGAGCTTAGAGCCTACACCTGTCCGCTGCGTGATATGGATATCCGTATTAGTGAGGATTGCAATCAGACAACGGTTGCGGTGGACATGCAGAGAGACTGTGCATATGAATGGTCTCTGTGGGAGGAAGAGGATTGCCTGCGGAGAGGGCAGTGCAGGGGGACTCTTGTGCTGGACAGCTCAGAGCTGGAGCGTTGGAGTCCGGAATATCCGAAGCTTTATACCCTAAGGCTTACCTGTGAAGGAGGCGAACTGTCTCGCACATTCGGCGTGCGAAGCCTTCGCGCACATGGTACAGCACTGTATCTGAATGGTACACCGTATTATCTGCGGGGAACCTGCGAGCACGGATATTTTGCAGAGACGATGCATTTGCCGACGGAAGAGGAATACTGCAGAAGAATACTGAAAAGTCTTAAGAAGCTGGGCTTTAACTTCCTGCGGACACATACCTATGTGCCGTCAGAAGCATTTATGAGCGTGGCAGATGAAGAAGGGATTCTCTTACATATAGAATCTCCGAGTAACACAACGGTAGAGGAGTGGAAGCAGATCGTGCGCTTCTGCCGCAGGCATCCATCGGTTGTTATCTACTGTGCAGGAAATGAGCTTGCGATTGATGACGCATTCATTGATTATCTGCATCAGCTGGCAGATGTGGTGCATGAGCATACGGATGCCCTGTTCTCCCCGCTGAGTGCATTGCGCGGTGTGGAGTATGGCTGGAACACAGAGGAACTTGGAGAGGAAATGGTGGAAGAACCGATTCCCCACAACCCAAGACGTTTCGAGAGACTCGGAGCTTTCAGTGACCTGTACAGCAGTTATGCGAAGGGACACTTTAGTTACCGTTCCCTGTATGCCGATGCCAAGGCAGTCGACGCATGGGGTGCGATATACGGCAAGCCTCGGATCAGCCATGAGATCTGTATTGATGGTTCTTACATCAATCTCAGTATGAAGGATCGATATCGGGGAAAAGGTATTGGAAGCACAGCGCTTTTTACATCATTAGAGGAGCATCTGCAGGAGAAGGGACTCTTAGAAAAAGCACCGATCTTTTTCAGAAATTCCTGTGAATGGCAGAAGCGGATCCGCAAGTACTGCTTTGAGGCAATCCGAAGCTGCAAGAGCATTTCGGGCTATGATTTCCTCGGACCGATCGATACGCCGCATCACAGCTTTGGCTATGACTGTGGCATGATGAATGAGTTCTACGAGATGAAACCGGGTGAGTCCGTGAGAAATGTCCGTATGTACAATTCAGCGACTGTGTTGCTGACGGATCTGGAGCAAAAGGTTAATTACACAGAGGGAGATACCCTTAGCTTCGCGGTCTACGCTTCGCACTATGGGGTCAGGACACTGGAGAATGCTGTATTGACGATTCGTTTGTTCTTGGGTGAACGGGTGATAGAACACCGCCGGATTCCGATAGACCATATTCCCAATGGAAGCGTCAGCCGTCTGTATGATTATGAGAGTGTACTTCCGAAGGTGGCACAGGCATCGGCAATGAAGCTTACGGTGACACTGGATGGAGGTGAGACCTATGCAGAAAATGAGTGGGAGCTCTATGTATTTCCGGCGAGTCGGGAACCGGAGACGGGCAATCTTCTGATCTCGGAGGGTATGAGCAGAGAAGAATTGCTGAGCGCATTGCGGGAAGGAAAGGATGTGCTCTTACTGGGAACGGAGCCTTTCGTATCCAAGGATATGGAATTCCGCATTGCCCTTGCAGGAAGAACAGGCGGCAATCTGGCAACCGTTATCTATGATCATCCGCTGACCAGGCGAATTCCGCATGAGGGCTACTGCAGCTGGCAGTTTCACTTGTTGATGGACGAGGGAAAGGCAGTCTGCTTTGAAACAAAGGAGGTGCCGTTTCAACCAATCGTTGAGGTGGCATCCAGCTATAAGAATGCAATCCGTCAGGCAGCACTCTTTGAGTTCCGTGCGCTGAACGGAAGACTGCTTGTATGTGGCTTCCGCCTGCAGGATCAGGATGCGATGGCACAGTGGTTCCGAAAGGAATTAATCGTATATGTGCAGAGTGGGCAGTTCTGCCCGAAGGAACACTTGAGTGAAAGGCAGCTGATACTTTTGCTGGATAGTGAGTGTGTTCACACAGAGAAAAATAACAACTTTGCGATGAATGTCAATGATAAGGCTGCGATTCGTAAGAAAAGGCAGGAGGGATGCAAAATGCAAGGGTAGAATGTGTTTGACGGCCGGTATACGAAGAAGGGGAGTATTTCACGGCAATAAAAAGTCGGACAGAAGTGTTCGGGACAATATTTTAGAAAGGATGGGAAAAGATTGTGAAAAGAGGTTTTAAAAAGGTGGCAGCAGGTATCCTGACATTGGCACTTGCTGTCACAGGAATAGCGGTCAATTGGAATCCGGGATCCGAGGTGGACGCGGCGACTGGTGGAAGCGAGATTGAGCCGGTATATCTGGATGAGTTTACGCATGTAACATTAAAGGATTTTGGAAATGGTTCTGTATCAAGCTTGACAGATGGCGAATACAATACAACAAATGCCCCGGACAGATGTTGGGTTGGAGTAGCGGATGCGCTGAATAATTGTGTATTGTCTTTAAAGGTGAAATTTTTGCAGGGAGGAAAAACTACTAGTTTTAAAGTCGGAGGATACGGAAATAGTTCTGACGGATTCAAAATATATGTGAATGAATCAGGAACGGAACTGTATTTTGAAGATGAAGTTCAGAATCACGCATATGGTATGGTTCAAACCGATAATTTTAAAGCTGTTTACCAAGCGAGCGAAGCAGGAGTTGAGTCATTCCTAAATAATGAATTTTTATTACAGATGAGTTTTAAAAGGGGAGACTTTGATAAAGATGGGCAGTCGGATGATCTTCAAGTCGGAATGTATTTCAATGGCCAATTATACCAGGGCAGCGTGACAACGATTACAGACATTGTTGTTAGTAATTTTAATAAGAGCTTCAAGTTTGGATTAAATGATAGCAATTCCGCAATTTATCTGGCGTCTGTTCAAGTGAAAAAACCAATCAGCTTGGATGGTTTTACGCATGCAACACTAAAGGATTTTGGAAATGGTTCTGTATCAAGTTTGGCAGACGGAACTTACA
This sequence comes from uncultured Lachnospiraceae bacterium, assembly GCA_934434905.1. GTDB lineage: Bacteria > Bacillota > Clostridia > Lachnospirales > Lachnospiraceae > 14-2. The sequence continues at coordinate 4,012 of CAKSAI010000321.1, forward strand.
CTGCGAACAATGCCCCGGGTAGATCCTGGTCTACCG
>CAKSAI010000322.1 GCA_934434905.1 uncultured Lachnospiraceae bacterium
GTGCCGGATCCCGCATTTTTATTATAACTTCTACGTATATCAGTATGCCACCGGGTTCTCTGCGGCAGTTGCCATTGCACGTCGTATCCTGAAGGAGGGCCAGCCTGCGGTGGATGACTATATGAAGTTCCTTTCCGGTGGCTGTTCCAAGTCCCCGTTAGAGCTTCTTAAGATCGCCGGGGTAGATATGACCACCAAGGCGCCTATCCAGGAGGCACTGAATCTGTTCGGCGAACTGCTGGATGAGATGGAAGCACTGGTAGAGTAAGGGCGGCAGAGGAATATGGTCATCATTGACCGCAGGCAATGAAAGGGTCGCCTTTTGGAAATATAGGAAAAAGGAGAATGAGAATGTCCCTGCACTTCATCTTCGGTAGTTCGGGAAGCGGGAAATCCAATTATATATATGAGCATATTCTGGCACAGTCCAAGGCGGAGCCGAACCAGCTTTTCTTTGTGGTGGTGCCGGAGCAGTTCACCATGCAGACCCAGCGGGAATTGGTGCGCCGTCAGGCGGATCATGGGATCATGAATATCGATGTGGTAAGCTTCCAACGTCTGGCCTACCGGGTATTTGATGAGCTGGGCTTAAAGCAGCTCAAGGTGCTTGAGGAGACCGGGAAGAACTTTGTGCTGCGCAAGGTGGCCGAAGATAAGCAGGATGAGCTTACGAGCCTTAGGGGGAGCATGAAGAAGAACGGATACATCAATGAGTTGAAGTCCGTGATTTCCGAGCTCTCCCAGTACCGGATCAGGCCGGAAGGGCTGGAGCGGTTATCCGGGGACGAGAGCCTGCCGGAACCCTTCCGCCGCCGTATCGAAGATATCCGTATCATGTATCAGGGCTTTACGGATTATCTGGAGGGCAATTATATCACGGCGGAGGCGGTTCTTGAGGTACTTGCCAGGGAGGCAGGACATTCTGCGTTTTTGAAGGATAGCTGTCTGGTACTGGATGGCTTTTATGGCTTTACGCCCATTCAGTATGCCCTGCTGGAGCAGTTGATGAAGTGTACCAGAGATGTGTATGTGACAGTGACGCTGGATGAGCGGGAGAAGCCCTTTGTGATGAAGGGGATGCAGGAGCTTTTTTACACCAGCAAGAAGACCATCGCCACACTTATGGAGATTGCAGACCGGAACCACATTACGGTGGAGGAACCGATACGGCTTAGTCACAGTACGGACACGCGCTTCGGACAGGCAAAGCCCCTGGAATGGCTGGAGCAGAATCTGTTTCGGGAAAAGCCGGAGCCCTATCCGGCTGCAGACATTTCCGGCAGGAGAGCAGGAGACGCCGGGCAGAGCGTGCCGGAAGACTGCAAGGATCGTCACTCTTCGCCGACGGAGCATATCATCCTGCGCAGTCTGCCGGATCCCAGACAGGAGCTTATCTACCTGGCCGGGGAGATCCGCCGTCTGGTGCGCGAGGAGGGCTACCGTTACCGGGATATGGCGATCGTATGCGGCGATGTGGAGTCCTACGGCAATTATGTGCCGGAAATCTTTGAGAATTTTGAAATCCCATTTTTTTTGGATAAAAAGAATACCATCACCTATCATCCCATGACGGAGCTTATCAAGTCCGCTTTGCTTACCGTGGAGCAGGACTTCTCATATGAGAGCGTCATGGCTTATTTGCGTTGCGGTCTTAGCGGGTTTGCTGCCGAAGAGGTGGATATTTTCGAGAATTATCTGCTTGCCAACCGGATCCGGGGGCTTCGCCGCTGGTCGGATGCGTGGGTGCGGGTGAACGGCACGGGAAGCAGCGATGAGTTAAGCTTAGTGAACCGCATGAGAGAGCAGGTTCTCTTAAGATTCCGGGAGCCCCTGAAGGTGTGGCGGGGGAAGAATACCACCGTTCGGGAAAAAACGGTGGCGCTGTATCAATTCATCACAGCTCACCGGGTGCAGGAGCAGCTTGAAGAGCGGAAAAATAAGCTGGAGCAGGCGGGAAGTCTGGCGAAGGCCAGGGAGTATGCGCAGATTTATCGGCTGGTGATGGATCTTCTTAACAAGCTGACGCAGCTTCTGCCGGAAGAGAAGCTGGAGCTGACGGAGTACCGTCAGGTGTTGGAGGCCGGGTTTTCTGCATCCTTTGTGGGTATTATTCCTCCCGGCTACGATCAGGTTCTGGTGGGAGATATCGAACGATCCAGACTGCCGGATATCAAGATCCTGTTTCTGGCCGGGGTCAACGACGGCCTGATTCCCAAGGCAGAGAATGCAGGAGGATTGATCTCACAGCAGGAGCGGGAGGTCTTTGCGGCACATCAGATGGAGCTGGCGCCGGGCATTCGGGAGAAGGCCTTTATCCAGAAATTTTATCTGTATCTGAATATGACGAAGCCCTCTGAGAAGCTGTATCTCACCTGGTATCGTGTGAACGGCGAGGGCAAGGAGGCAAGGAGATCCTACCTGGTAGGAATCGTGCAGAAGCTGTTTCCGGGGCTTTCTGTGGGAAGCGTGGAGAAGGATGCAGATACCGAGCTCTCCGGGGTCGTTACGGAGAAGAGCAGCCGACGCGTTCTGATTGAAGGACTGAATCGCGCGAAGACGGGGGAGACATCCCCGGTATTTCTTGCGTTACTTTCCTGGTACCGGAAGCAGGAGAGCTGGAGCAGCCAGGCGGAGGAGCTTTTCGATGCGGCCTTTTACAGCTATGAGAGCCGGTGCATGAGCCGTGAGGTGACGCGGGAGCTGTACGGAAGGGAGCTTGTGAACAGTGTCACACGGCTGGAGCGGTTTGCTTCCTGTGCCTATGCGCATTTTCTGGCTTACGGGCTTGGCGTGAAGGAGCGGCAGTTGGGAGAATTCGCGCCTGTGGACATGGGAAGCCTGTTCCACGAGGCACTGGAGCGTTACTCCGGGAAGATGGAAAGGGCGGGCTATCATTGGGTTGACGTCCCGCCGGACAGACAGGAGGCTATGGCCGAAGAGGCTGTGACAGAGACCGTGGAGGAGGCCGGGTATCTGTTGTTTCAGGATGCCCGCACGGCCTATACGGTGCAGCGGATCACCCGGATCTTAAAGAAGACCATAGAGACGATCACAAGCCAGATCGCCCGGAGCAGCTTTGCTCCGGAGGGGTACGAGGTGTCCTTTTCCTTCGAGCAGGATCTTAAGTCTGTGAATTTCACCCTCAGTGAAGAGGAGAAAATGCGCCTTAAGGGGCGGATCGACCGGATGGACGTACATCGTGACGGGGATCGGCTCTATGTGAAGGTCGTGGATTACAAGTCCGGAAATACCCAGTTCCAACTGCTGTCTCTCTACCATGGACTGCAGCTTCAGTTGGTGGTTTATATGAATGCTGCCGTGGAGCTTATGAAGAAGAAATATCCGGACAAGGAGGTACTTCCCGTCGGAATGTTTTACTACCATATCGATGACCCGGTCATTGAAGCAAAGGGGATGCCTACAGAGGAGGAGATCCGGGAGAAGATCTATGAAGAACTGCAGCTTAAGGGCGTCGGTGCGGACGAATCGGACGGAAGCGTCAGCAAGAAGTCCCAGAAGGCCGATCAGGAGGAGCTTGCCGTGCTCTCGGACTTTGTAAATACCAAGATCCATACCATCGGCCAGTCCATCTACCGGGGGGATATTCAGGTGAATCCCTATCAACTGAAGGATAAGAGCGGCTGTGATTACTGCCCCTACCGGGGAATCTGCGGCTTTGACGGGAAGGTTCCGGGGTATGGCTATCGCAGGCTTCCGGAAATAAAGGAAAAGGACGAGATCATAGAAAAAATGCGGGAGGAGATTTCAGATGGGCGTGACATTCACCAGGGAACAGCAGCAGGTCATTGACTTAAGAAACCGGAATCTTCTTGTGTCCGCAGCCGCCGGTTCCGGGAAAACGGCGGTTCTTGTGGAGCGCATTTTAGCAAAGATCACAGACAAGACCAACCCGGTGGACATTGACCGGCTTCTGATCGTGACCTTCACGAAGGCTGCGGCGGCAGAGATGCGGGAGCGCATCGGGGACGCCATCGAGAAGAAGCTGAATGAAGATCCGAAGGACATGCACCTGCAGCGGCAGC
>CAKSAI010000323.1 GCA_934434905.1 uncultured Lachnospiraceae bacterium
TTATACCCAATTCCCTACAAAAAATCAATATTGATAAATAGATTTGCGGTATTTTGGCATAGACTTTTGCGGTATTTCGGCATAGACTTTTGTGGTATTTTGGTATAGACTTTTGCGGCAGATGCCGACACTGCATGTACTTGTGTGTACTTCAATTCTACCACCAGTGCAGGACGATCCACGTCACGCTTCAGTAAGCCCGGCCTAGCCGGAACCGTCTACTGCGTTAAAAAACTCCTCTGCTATCTCATGATTCGGAATGAAAACCTCCTCTGTATCTTCATCATAGGCTAAAAATGAACCAACAATGTAAGCACATCATCTTTCGTTACTTCTTTTACCAAGTCCATAACTGCTTCATCCGAAATAAGTCTTACAACACCATTTTCCACAACCATTTTTTGTGAAAAGATTCAATTTGTTAAATCCATATCTGCATTATACTACAAAAATAACGACACTGTATATCACTTTATCAATATACAATGTCGTTATCTTTATTTTCTGTGATACACTAAACAAAACATATTCCTATATATGATAATATCATATATAGAGTTCGACTTGTTCAGTTTAAGTGGAGCTGAGGGGAATCGAACCCCTGTCCAAAAAACCTTTCATCGTACTTCTACTATCATAGTCTGTTATTTATCATTCCCTCCGTCCGCCGGGAGCAGACACCCTGCGGATTTCAGTAGCTTCATAATACGCCCATATGTGCAAAGCTTAGCATATGTCGTTTCTCACATCGTCGAAGCCGGGTTCTTAAACTGTGAGTGGTCTAAGGCCGACTGCTGCAACTAGGCAGCGATTGCTAAATTATCTTCAGCGTTTATATTTAGGTTTGCATTTAACGCATGGCTGCGGATAGCTTCTCCAACTTCCAGTTCCCTGTCGAAACCAGTACAACCCCTGAAAAGTTGTATGTGCAAAAGCACTTGGTACTCTTATTATATGCTTTTTTGGTGATTTGTCAACTGTTTCCTTTGACTTCCGCTTCACGCTTTCGGAAAATTTTCGGAAAGGACGTGAAAATTACCGTGGCAGTGATGATTCCCGCAACGAAATCAGCGATCCCTTCGGACATGTATACACCTTTGAAGCCCAGAAAGTGTGTCAGCGTAAAGCAAAGCGGAATCAGAATAATAACTTTCCGGGTAACCGCAAGAAGCAGAGCTGACTTTGCCTGACCAAGGGCTACATTTATGTTTTGCAGTGTCATTTGCACAAAGAACATGATCGATCCCATCAGGAAAAGCGGCGTGTAGCGCTTCACAATGCTCGTGACCGTTTCACTGGCAGAAAAAAGATGTGCGTACAACTCCGGCACGGCAAGTGAAACAGACCATATGGAAACAGCAAAAACAAAGGCAATCACGGTTACATATTTTATGCCCTTTTTCAAGCGTTCGGCATTTCCTCTTCCGTAATTATAGCTGACGAAGGGCTGCATCCCGTTTCCGAGACCGTTAAGCGGCAGGGAAATAAGCTGCAAAGCGCTGAGCATAATCGTCAATGCCGCGGTATAATCCTTATTGCCGCCTGTTGCACTGTTGAGATTGACATTGAAGACGATCTGAATGGCGCATTCCGTCAGCGTCATGACAAACGGTGTGAATCCAAGCGATACGATATCTATGATCCTGCTAAGAGAAAAACGCATGTCCTTCATGCGGAAGCGGAACAGGCTTTTCCGGGAGAAGAAAAAGCAAATAATGCAGACACAGGAGCACATCTGCGAGAGGATCGTTGCCAGACTGGATCCCTTTACTCCCAATCGGAGTGTGAAAATGAACAGTGGATCAAGGGCAATGTTTATGATCGCTCCGATCAAAACGAAACTCATAGCGATAAACGAATAGCCTTGTGTCAGGATAAATGGATTCAATCCCTGAGCCAGCATCACGAAAACCGTACCGCATGCGTAGATTCTCAGGTAGGATGCGGCAAATTCTACGGCGCTCGGTGGACAGCCGAACAACACAACGATTGGCTCGGAAAGGAGAAAGGTCACGGCACCAATCAGAATCCCCAGCACCAAAAGTAGTGAGAATGCTGTGTTGAAGATGCGGTTGGCCTCGGCCCGGTTACTCTCACCAAGCTTGATACCGGCTCGTGGAGAGCCGCCGAGACCAACCAGATTCGCAAATGCCTGCAGAATCAGCGTGATTGGCAGGACAATTCCAAGCGCCGCCAATGCATCCATTCCGGAACCATCAATCTTGGCAACATACATTCTGTCCACAATATTATATAAAAATGTGATCAATTGAGCGATAACAGCGGGTATGGTGAGGCGAAAAACCAAGGGAATAATCCTGCCCCGTTCTAATTGAGTTGTAATATCCTGTTGTGATTTATTTATGTGTGACATATATTTTCAACTCACAATGCAACATCAGCGCTTCCGGTCCGCCTTGGCTTTGGCGATGGCGCTGTGAATATTGCTGATAGATGCCACTGCTCCAAGAGCAAAAGCGATAAGCAGATCCTTGATAAAGGAGGTCAGCAATTCGCCGTCCGTCAGGAAATCCGGTGTCGCACGCACAGCATCAAAAAAGGTGATATCATAGGAGGACTTAAACTCGTTATAAATAACATAAGACAGTCCTAAAAATTCAGCAAGCACAATGGCGAGTATCGACATGATAATGGCTATGACAATGCCTTTGACGGATCCCTTCACCCCGGAGAACAACTGGTAGCCAAAGGTTGACAGCACTACGGTAACCAGGCCGCAGATCCCGGCAATATAACCAAATTGGTAGATGATAAAGTAGAGGCCTCCGCCAATCAGGGCGAAAAGGAACGCTCCTACAATGCCTGCGATAACATTTTCATGCTCCTTTTTCACGTCTTGGTCGGCAACGGCCGTGGCTGTCGCCTGCTCATTTTCGTAATTTTCGAAGTTATCCATTTCATTCACTCCTGTTTCCTATGTATTTTCTTAACATTATAATCAAAAAGGTGCGTCAGGTCAATTCCCGACGCTTACTTTTTTCGTTGTTTTTGCATATATCATGTTCTTACCCGATCAGTACTTTTTTTCCTTCAAATGCAAATCCGTATTTCCGGATTTTCTCTGCCGGGATACCTCTTGCTTCCAGATCCGCCGCATAGTGCTTCTCGTCAATCTGTGCAAGCGCTGACGCTACTGTGTCCTTTAAGGTATCCTCTTCCTCCGGATCATGCACTTTAAACTCCAAAATGATTGCATCATCCTGTACCGGATTCTTCGGTTCCAACACCACATCATATCTGCCAAAACCGCTCTCACGGTTAGAAGAAATCACATACCTGCTCTGTAAATCCACAATCAGGCCCAGCACAAATCCATGATAAAAGCAGACACTTGGGTTTGTTTCTTTCAAACCCTTAGTGGTCGCTTTCGCAGAGGGAAACCGCTCTGGCTCTTCCCCGGAGGGGCGTTTTCCTGTGTCAAAGTAACTGAACACATTGAGCGCAACCCGATTCATATATACATTCATCGCCTTTTTATCTCCCAAAAGAAGTGCCTTGATAAAATCATTATAATCCAGCTTCGCATCCTTAAACCAACCACGCACCATACTGCAGAACATCCGTTCCACTTCATAATTGGTCAGGGTCAATTCATACTGAACCTCTGCTCCGTATTCGACCAGTTCGGCTCTTTCACGACCTAACGCTTTCAGATAGCCGCTTGCCAGCAGAAGACTCCAGATTGCCTCGTTATTTCCATCCAGCTGATTATACACAATCTGCTCATCAATCGGAGTTTGAAGAATTCCACCGTCCAGCAGAGTTTCAAACTGTTCCTTGATCCTTCGGTCTCCCTCCCGAAGGAGCTTCGCAACAAGACTGTTGGAGCTGGTGTTCGCCCAATAGGTGCCATAACTTTTTGTGTCCAAAAAATTCAAAATAGACCAGGGATTGTAAATGTCCTTCTGTTTTCCAAAAATAAACCCATCGTACCAACGTTTCACTTCTTCCTTTTCTTCCGAAAGATTACATTCTTCCAGTGCGGCACACACCTCTTCTTCCATAAAGCCAAAAGAC
>CAKSAI010000324.1 GCA_934434905.1 uncultured Lachnospiraceae bacterium
GTCCGCAACTCCGTGAAGATCTTCGAACAGCAGGGACGTCTGGAATCCTTAAAGATCATGGAGAAGCTGCATCGCGAGGAGTATGGATATTATGACCGTTCTTCCTCCAACTACGACTTTATCCAGGGACAGTCTCGTCTGCTGATCCGCCAGGGGCTGTTCTTCGGAAACGGTGACTGGTTCAGCAATGAGATGAAGGATCTGGCACTGGGATATAAGGAGCAGGGGTATAATGATAAGATGGGGATGATGACAACCCCTGTAATCAGTTCTATTGTAGAGAAGACACCAACAGTTAAGGAGACAGCAACTGCGGAAGGAAAGACGCCGGATGAGATTCTGTCAGCCATAGTAGCAGAGATCGATGAAGGAAAGACAGCTTCTTCCTACGGAACTGTAAGCCAGGTTGATTTTGATCGGATCCGGGAAGCTCGCGGTATTGTCTATAACATTGCCAGCACCAGCAATGGCGTCATTCCGGCAAACGCATCAGCGAAGGATGTGGCGGTGGACTTCCTACGTTACATGGCGACAGACAGAGCGAACACCATATATTGTGAGAACACGTCGGGCGGACGCCTGCCCTTCAATTTCAGTCTGGAACGAGACAACAAGGAAGAATTCGACAAGATGATGGCGGAAGCAAAAAATACCTTTAATCTCCAGGCGGAATGTTCCAGGCTCATGATCCGGGATTTTACAATTATGCTTCCATATTATCTGACCTTCCCGCTGGGCCGTGACGGTGGCGTAAAGTATATTGCCGGTTGTGAGACAGATGGTATCAACACCATGTTTGTTACATACGATAAATCATCACAGTATATTTTTGACAAGACCATTGAATACTGGAACGAAAATAATCAGGCTCGATGGAACCGCGCACTGGGGCAGGCGGGATTGAACTGATGATGGTTCCGGACAAAGGATAAGGAGAACAGATGCATTACGAAACGGATCTTGCAACGATATATTGCATGACATCTTCAGCACGAATCCGCAGAGAAGAGAACAACATAGAGCGGGATATGACAGAAGCTCTGCAGTTTCTTGCGGTTAAGAACGACTATGAAAGCGCCCCGCTCGTGATCCGGGCGAAAGAGGATCTCTCCTTCGCCCTTAAGAGCGATGACCTTGCGAATGACAAGGGCGATATTTTAAGCAAAGAAAATTTTGCCTGTTATTATGAAAAATATATTCAGGTTGATCGGAATTGGAGAAAAAACGGATATCCCATGGGATATTACCCGGATGCTTTGATTCCCGAAGATGCCCCCGCCCTGCATGGCGAGAACAGGATACAAAAGGGAGAAAACGGAGCGGTTTTTGTTGATCTTAAGGTACCCAAAGATCAACCGGCCGGAGTATATCGCGGATTTTTTACCCTGTATGCAGGAAGGCCGGTTCCTGTGGCAGTTTTTGTACATGTTCTGGATCTGACACTGGAGGATGAGACTACGTCAAAGAGCCTGTTTGCTGTCAGCGCTTCCTATATGGAACACTTTGAAGGTGAGAAGAGTCAGGAGCTGTATGAGAAGTATGCTGCATGCCTTCGAAGGCACCGGCTTTCCAGTACAAATCCATATTTTTGCGATGATGAATATCCTTACAGCGGATGGACAAGAGCTTGTGCCGAAGCGATAGAGAAGGGAGCTTCTACGATATCTGTTCCGACTCCGCCGCTGAAATCGGAACGCTGGGGCGAGATTGTAGATGAAGAGGATTTCATAAAACGCCTGGTTGCCTTAAAGGATAAGAGCTTTGAGATTGGGAAAAATCTGGTGGCGTATGTGCGGCATTACGAATGGATGGTGGACGAACCCTTTGGCGGAAAATATCCAGATGGAAAAGTAAAGTATTGCATTGAACGCTGGCCGATGATTCTTAAGAAAGCGGCGGAGGCCTGCAAAGAGGATCCGCGAATGGATACGCCTCTGGGACAGGAAATCTTACGGTCGATGGCAGTGATTCCAAACGTGCATACGGATTTTTACGACCGGTTCACCCCACGTATGCGGGAGGTGCTGGATGAAAACGGACAGCCTTATACATATGATGTGACAAAGGTTGCTCTTTGCCCCCGGTTTGAGGGGTATGACCATCCGTCGCAGCGCGCCTGTTACAAGAATGAAAGGGAACGCTGGTGGTACGGCTGCAACGCGCCAAATGCACCTTATCCGGGCTATCATATTGATGATATCGGCTATTCTGCCAGGATCATTGGCTGGATGATGGCAGAGTATGATATCAGAGGCAATCTGTACTGGCTTACCAATGACGGAATGAACATGAATGTAGTTCCTGCAACGTTTCTGGAAGATATTTATTCGTATCCGGCACATCATGGCACCGGCTCCAATGGGGAGGGCATCCTCATGTATCCCGGCAGGCCTTACGGCATCTATGGTCCGGTGGAGACAATACGCTTAAAGGCCATCCGGGACGGAAATGAGGAGTATGAACTTCTGAAAAGGCTGATCCATGGGTATGCACAGAAGGGCGTGGATGCGCTGCATATCATAAGCCGGATCACTGCCGCTCTTTACAGCGGCACCAGAATCGATGCAGAGGGCAGCTATTTTGACCATTCCAGAGAAGCTGTATTATATCTGCTGGAGCTGCATGAACGGTATGGTCTGACACTGGATGTTGCCAAAACAGAACAGGGTGCATGGAAGCTTACGGCGAGAGCGGATGCGGAATTTTCCTTTACGGTAGATGGAAGAGCTGCAGAACAGACGGAAAATGGGTTGGTATGTCTGGCAGAAAAGAAAACCGGATTTGCAGCGCTTACGTTTATGTTTGGCGGGGCAACCAGAACACTTTCGTTGTTTGTCGGAGACGGAGTGAAGATCATCCTGCATGAGGAGCTGTTTGAGCAGCGAGCCATAACCGGCGAGTTCAGCTCAATGACCATCAACTATCATGATATATACCGGGAACTGCGGATCCAGCCGGAGGGCAGTAAGCCGCAGTTGAAGCTGCATTTTGAGGAAGATCTGTCACAATATACGCTTTGTGATCTTCTGCTTCGGGCAGAAAAGGAGACAGGCTGTATTGTAAGAAACAACGGAGCGACAGTGGCAGAGGTTACGCTTCATATTGGATGGAACCGCGTACACACCAATGCAGAACAACTCAGCGGAAATATACTGGAGCTTACGTTGTCAGAGAATTCTGAGATTGCGTTTGGCGAAGTCTACCTGTTCCATTGAAGGTGTCCGGGAAGGAAAACAAGGAGGAAATGAGATGAAACTGAAACGAATCCTGGCAGGTGTTCTGGTGGCAGTTACGATTCTGTCAACGACTGCCTGTGAGACGAAGAAGCATACTGCCGATGAAGCCGACGGTAATAAGGAGGCAACTGCGACGGTTGCGGATGCCACGGTCTGGAGCGCCCCGGCCACCGTAAAAGTGCTGTCAACGGCGGCCATTGAAGATTATGCGGATGTAAAAACCGATACCATTTCCCTGGTATCCGGGAGAAACGAATATGAGAGCGGACAGATTATTGTTTCCGCCCAAAAAGACCTTTCCTTTACGGTATCCTTAAGCGATCTGGTGGAGGAAAATAATGCGGGGATCATCAGCAAGGATCATTTCACCGTATATACACAGAAATATATAAATGTGCTGAAAAACTGGCATGGAAACGGTGCGGCAGTGGGTGGTTATCCAGATGCGATCCTGCCGCAGGAGAATGCAGTGGCATATGAGCAGAACGTGGTAAAGAAGGGAAATAACGGCGGGGCATGGCTTGAGTTCTTTATCCCGGAGGATACACCGGCCGGCACATACAAGGGAGAGGCAACGGTGACCGTTGGAGATTCCAGCCAGACATTGCCGATCTCCTTAAAGGTATATGATGTGACCGTGCCCACGGAGTCTACACAGAAGAGTGTATTTACCGTAAACTACACCCAGGTGGCGGTTCATGAGCTGGACAGCTCATGGGAGATGGCAGACAAATATTTTGACCTTTTGTTAAAATACCGTTGTTCCCCCACGAGTGTAGTAACAGATTCTACC
>CAKSAI010000325.1 GCA_934434905.1 uncultured Lachnospiraceae bacterium
ACTCAGGGCATTCTGACCACACCAACCAATCTCATAAAGCGGCGTATTACGAATCTTGCCGGAAGCATCCGGCTTTTTCCCATTGCTTAGAAGCTTATCTCCGTTACAATACTCTATCAGGGAACGCAGATACTGAATTCCAAGCTGCCAGAGTTCTTTATTGCTCCGCACGGCAGCTATCTTGTTGTCAAATAAACCATATGCCCGTTCAAACAAGGAAGCAAATCCGAAATTTTTCCATTTAGGTGTGCCTGCAAACACATAAAATCGAACAGCAAAGGTATCGCCTGCCCGCAAGTTGATTTCATTCTCCAACGCTTCTGTCATTTTGTCATTGTCGGAATACGTATACGGAAGCTCATTTACCGGCCACATGATCCGATGGTTTATCTCACTACCGCACTTACACATTCCACAGCAGGATTTCAGGCTCTCCTCGCTGCAATCCGAAACAAAAACAGCAAAAACGGTAGTTTCATTCTCACTCAATGTGCAAGACGGTATGGAGACTCTGTCATATGCATGCATCCAGGTCTCTCCGTCACAAGAAAGACCCTTGGGTTCTTTTCCTTCCCCAAAATCATTTCCATTATAAGAGACACAGGGGATAAGATACTTCTCCGGTTCAAAAAGCGTTGCTGCCTCAAAGACAATGCGCAGCCTGCGGTCATGTGCTCCTTCATTCCGGAAAATTCTGTCAATACAAAAGAGGCCGTTTCCTTGATCCGTTATATGTTCCTTTGCATAAAGCTGACCTCCTCTGTATCCATCGGCCATCGGTTCCAATGTAATACATGTTCCGTTCTCAAGTACCATCGGCGCTTTTATTTCAGCTATCGCATGATCACGTTCCATATCCAGCGAATATTTACCGCAACCGCTGTCTGAATCTCTGCAATTTAAAAACATGCGTATTCTCCTCACTTTCGTTTTATCGGTATTCTTACACTCAGGATTCCGCCTACTGGCAACTCGATTGGATCTCCTGCGTGATACGGTGTCATTACCGGAATCACTCTGTTTTTATCTTCAAACGTATTGCAGGCACAAAGATCATCGCTTTGCAGGATTGTCTTTATGCATTTCCCTTCCACAAAATCAAAGCCTACCGGTATCGGTTCCACTGTCACTGCCGTATCATAAGACAGATTTCCAAGTGTAATAAGAAGTTGATCCTCCTTTACAGTTGCAGAAACCGTAATCTGTGGCACCTTCGCGGCTCTTCCCCCTGGAGCGATCACATCCTGTATGTTCTGATTGTCTACTACACAGCGTATTGCTTCGGCGTCCTGGTGTTCCTTAAACATATCAAACACATGATACGTCGGCGTTGCAACACAATTCTCACCTGATGCCAAAAACAGACAATGCAGATTATTTACCAACTGCGCTACATTTGCCATCTGCACCTTATCACAATGATTATTGAAGATGTTAAGGGAGATTGCGCTTACCATCGCATCCCGCATCGTGCTCTGTTGTTCGTATAGATAAGCACCACTGCTTGGGCCGCTGCCTTCCTTGTGCCAGCACCCCCATTCATCCACCACAAGCTTTGCCTTTTCTTCCATATTTTCGCCCTTGACAATTGCCCAGTGCCGCTCTATCACTTCTTCCAGATGACAGGCCTGCCACAGAACACGCTGCCAGTCTTCTTTCTGAAATGCTGTCGGATCCTTTTCTTCCAGATTAAAGCAATAATAATGCAGCGATAATCCATTCATGCACTGACAGGACGGACGTGTCGTTTTTAATGTTTCCAAAAATTTTTTCGTCCAGTTATAGTCCTCTCCATCGGGACCGCATGCAAAAAGCTTCGCGTCACGAAATGCATTATTGCACAGCTTGGCGTAACGTCTGTATTCCAGAGCATAATACTCCGGTGTCATAGCGCCGCCGCCACCCCAGTTCTCATTTCCGACCCCCCAGTATTTCACGTTATACGGCTCTTTGCTTCCGTTGTTTTCACGCTCTCTTGCAAGTGTGGTTGTTCCGGCGGGAGAATTGCAGTAATCCATCCATTCCCGCATTTCAAGCGGGGTCTGTGAAGTAAGATTTGCAGCAATATAAGGTTCGGCTCCCACGGCTCTACACAGATCCATAAATTCTGCTGTACCTACCGCATTACTCTCATAACGCCCATCATAATCTGTCCACCAGCTCATCCTTGTAGGTCGCATTTCACGAGCACCTATCCCATCACGCCAACGGTAAGTTTCCGCGAAACAACCTCCTGGCCAACGAATAACCGGCGCTTTGATCTTAATCAGACCATCCACAATCTCTTTCCGGAATCCGTTTACTGTCGCAACCTTCGGATCATCCGGCCATAGACCGTCATAAAAGACGCCGCCAATATGCTCGGTAAAATGTCCGTAAATGTTACGATTCACATGACCGATCCGTTCTGGCTCTATTAAATATAATTTTTGCACATCTTTGCCTCCTTCTTTTTTACTACAACGTTATAGTAACATTTTAGTATATGCCTGTCAATATATTTTTGTGCTTAATTTGTGATTTTATAATATTTTACATTATCAGCAAGCATATTCTTGTGATTTTACACATATTACCCTTGTGATCACAAGCCTTTTTATACGTTAAATTTGTAATTCAAACACTGTTGAACTGTAACGTTATAGGGAAATGAGTAAAAAAGAGAGTTATATTTGCAGAAAAATATAGCTGTGACACATCGAAAAGAAATACAAAAGCGGCAGCCATGCCAATGATTCTTTCATCACAAGCATAGCTGCCACATACGATCTTGTCTTATTGAATTTTCAACTTTTCCTATACCGGATAAGCTCCCGTCTTGGTATCCGCCACATTCGGATCAACCTTGGTCTTCTGTGCCTGACGGTACTTGAAGAACTCGGTGGCAACCTGTGGGAACAGTGCGTAGGACAATACATCCTCATCCTGCTCCTTCCACTGTGCCATCTCCGCCTCGATCTTGCCAAGCTCCGGCTCTAAGAGATCGGCCGGACGACAAGTGATAACTTTCTCGTCACCGATGACCTTCTTCACCACCTCAGGATTGAAGGGCTTTACGGTCTGACCATACTCGCCTCTTAAGATGGCCTTGGTCTCCTTGGTGGCAACCTTGTAGCGTTCACCCATCAGCACATTGAATACAGCCTGGGTACCTACGATCTGACTGGAAGGTGTCACCAGAGGCGGCTCACCTAAGTCTTTACGCACCCGCGGGATCTCCTTTAATACTTCCTCATACTTATCCTCAGCGTTCTGTTCCTTCAACTGTGAGATCATGTTGGAGAGCATTCCGCCGGGTACCTGGTACAGTAAGGTCTGAATATTGACGCCAAGCACCTTGGGATTCATAAGACCTGTCTCCAGTGCGTGGTCACGCATCGGGCGGAAATAGTCCGCGATCTCTGCCAGCAGTGTCTGATCAAGACCAGTGTCATAGGGAGTTCCCTTGAAGGTCTCCACCATAACCTCGGTGGCAGGCTGGCTGGTTCCCAGGGCGAAGGGAGACATGGCGGTATCGATGATATCACAGCCGCTCTCCACAGCCTTTAAGTATGTCATGCTGGCCACACCGCTGGTGTAGTGGGTGTGCAGCTGAATCGGCAGATTCGTAGCTGATTTCAATGCGCTGACAAGCTCCTCAGCCTTATAAGGCACCAGAAGTCCTGCCATATCCTTGATGCACAGGGAATGGGCACCCATATCCTCTACCCGCTTTGCAATATCCATCCAGTAATCCAGTGTATATGCATCACCCAAGGTATAAGCAAGCGCCACCTGGGCATGACCCTTCTCCTTGATGGCAGCTTTCACTGCTGTCTCCAGGTTTCGGATATCATTGAGGCAGTCGAAGATACGAATGATGTCGATACCGTTTGCGATGGACTTCTGAACGAAATATTCCACCACGTCGTCAGCATAGTGGCGATATCCCAGGATATTCTGGCCACGGAACAGCATCTGCAGCTTCGTATTCTTGAATCCGT